>CAYNMB010000067.1:0-6571 GCA_964398235.1 uncultured Candidatus Bathyarchaeia archaeon
GGGCTTACCGAGAAGATTGTAGGTCGCTTCTAATAGTTCCGCTAGTTTTGGCGTCATATGTTCCCGAATGCTTATACACTATCCTTTACTTTATGGTGATAATGCCTCTTCTTATAGGTAAAGGTGGAGCGTATTTGCTTGTGTTCATATTGCCAAAAGCGTGGTTTGAAATAATTTTTATGAGCATCCTTATGGCTGCGCTTAAAGGAAATAATGGTTTCAGCAACTTTATTAAAGCAGCTCTTGGAACAAGCCCTTAAAAACGGCATTACACTATCTTCAGCAAGACTCGTATTATAAGTCCCTCTAAAGCAATAATGCTCCGCCTATATACAACTCTTTTAAATAATTTCTTAAGTAAGAAATAGATGAACGGCAAAAATTGTAATTAGTGAGATTAAGAAGCCTAGGTTAAATCTAAAGAAAAATAAAATTAGCTAGGTGATTTGATTATTGAGAGATGTCGATTTTTAGCGCTTTTCTTCAACCTTATACTTCATATCTGAGGGCGTCCGCAGGCTTTAACCTAGCCGCATAAAGCGAAGGATAAGCTGCTCCAACAACGCTAATTAATACAGACACTCCTATAGACATTCCAATTATACGTGCATATGCGAGCATCGCTCCCTCAAAGAATACTTGCATTCCTTGGAAGTAGTAGATCACTATGGCAGCTATCCATCCTACTATGGCGCCGATTACTCCGCCTAATATTCCCAATAATAAGGATTCTATCATGAATATCTCCAAAACGGCGGTATCAGTTGCACCTAAGCATTTTATTGTACCTATTTCCTTATAGCGTTCGGTCACGGACATCAGCATCGAATTAACTATTCCAACAGCACACACTAGTAGGGCTATTACAGCCACCCATAGCTGATAGGCTGCAGTTCCGCCGCCACCGATATGACCAAGTATTTCACCCATCGTTAAAAGCGAAGTTAAGAAAGCAATGCTTAGGAGAACCGATAATGAAGTTATAAGAGTCCTTGTAAAGCGCTTTCTTATGCTTTCTAGGCAGTATCTAAATGCCTCACTGATGGGAAACTTTATTGTTCCAATTTCACCAATAGCAGCTTCTTCACTCATAAACTAACCCCAATTAACACTAATTCTCTAGTGTTAAAATAAACATATTTAAATCTTATTTAAATTTTGCCTCACTAAATATGCCGTAAAGTTAAGTTGTTTTAAAATTCTGTAGCTTCCTAAAAAGCTCGTTAAATGCTAATCCAAGCTCTTCAGGCATTAATTCCCTAGCCCTCCTTTGGGAAAAAGGTATGGAATTCGCCATCTCTACAGCCTCTTTTTTCGATACTCCAAGCCTATTAAGATACGTATAGACAGCATTTCTTAGCTTCTTGTTTCTCTGAGTGAAAATATCTCTAACAAAATTCGAGAATTCTTCTTTGTCTTCTACATAAAACGGCATTCCCCTAGGTTTCAAACGTACGATCGCTGAATTAACTTTTGGCATAGGCCAAAAAGCCTCTTTTGGAATAGTCTCTAAAAGTTTGGCTTCTGCATGATAGTATACGGATATTGTGAGTCTTCCATAATCTTTTGTACCTGCTGGCGCCACCAATCTTCTGGAAAACTCCTCCTGAAATGTTAGAACCGCAATTTCAAAATCTTTTTTAAGAAGCCAAAAAAGCAGTGGAGAAGAAATTGAGTATGGTGGAACAGAAACAACCTTATCAAACTCTGGGGGCTTAATTTTCAGTATGTCGCCTTCTAAAATTATAACATTTCCATACCTACGTAGTCTCTTAGTTAAAATTTTAGTAAGCCTTGAATCTATCTCCACGGCTATGACTTGATCAGCCTTTTTGGCTAGGCGTTCCGTAAGAAAACCCAGTCCAGCCCCAATCTCCAAAACTCTGTCGCTTTTATTAACTGATGCATATTGAATAATCCTGTCCAAAATTTTATCATCTACAAGAAAGTTTTGTCCAAGCCTCTTTTTTGGACGTATCCTATAAGTACTCAATATTTTTCTTGCTTCTCTAAGCAAGCTCATTTTTCTCTCATTATTTAAGACGCCCTTGTAAATAGCCTGTATTTAGGGTTACCTGAGAGTTCCTCTATGATCCTCTTAGTGATAAGCTTTACTGGATTGGGGATATTTGTGCGTCTTTGAAGGTCTTGAAAGCTTTCGAAAGGCTTTTTCTCCCGTTCGTCTATGATTTTCCACATATATTTTTTTCCAATACCGGGGATTAGCTCTAAGGCATGCATTCTTGGCGTTACTGGTTTAGCGGTATTAAAGAAGTTTACAAACTCTTTCTCCCTACTCAAAACAATTTTTTCAATAACGCTTTCAAGCTCCATTTTTGCATTTGCCGTTAACTCATCATATCTTGTCCTGCCAATAATGTAGGCTATTTCTCTTCGCGATTCTCTCCCAATATAAACTCTATCTGAAGGCTTAAGTGCAACCCCCTCTTTTACAACAGCCTCTAACAAAGTGAAATATTCTTCGCCAACTAGCTGAACAACTCCTCCCCCTCTACGTCTCAATCTTAAACCCGGTTTCCCATATGGTAAATAATCTATAACGTATGCATATTCTTCGTATACAGGCTGAAAAACTCTTCCTCTACGCTCCATTACGCTCACATTCCATACCAACAATTAGAGGCTAGTTAGAACCGTTATTTTTCACGTGTTGTCCCATTCCATTCTTAAAGATATTTGAATTAGATGTTGATCTCTTTCCCCACATATCGTTTTATAATCATTAATATTATCAAAATTATCTATTATCATATTTACCACTACTTAATCATTAAACAATAAAAATTAATTCATGAAAACTTAATAACTTTTGTCTCTCACTTGCTTCTATACTTATCTAAAATACTTAAGATCTTCTCTAGCTTAGCAGTTTCAATTACTTTTCGACCACTGGACAAAAAGGTTCTTAATTCTTCTATGCTTCTCGGCATGGAGTTCACTATTTGAATGGCTTCTTCCTCCTCTAATGTTCCCTCATTCTTTAATTCTTCTAAAAGCTTCTCAGCTGACTCCGGGTCTAAATAAGACATTTTGGTTGCGTAATCAAGTGTTCTGCGTTGAAATTGATCTAGGTTCTCTTTACCTAGAGATTCCAATATGGCTTTAACCTGTGGAATTGTAATTGGCTGAATTTTTAATATTTTTCTTGGCATGTTATCCCCCCATGAAAGGCTTTAGGTGCTCTGGTCTGACAATTATTTCCTTTAAGCGATTTCCTTGCCTAACGCTTATTTCATATGCTCGCCCTCTTTTCGCAATAATTGTGCCTACCTTACCCTGATATCTGCGATGCGGCATACCTTTATGTATGCCTGGATCTATGTCTATGACAACTTTATCGCCCGGCTTATACTCATATAACAGTCTGCTGAGAGGGCTTTTCCCTTTTTCTCTTGGACTTTTCCTTAAAAGGGATCTAGTTTTTCTACGATATCCATGAGACAATGGCATTTAAAATGCCCCCTTAACCAATACATTTAATACATCTAACTCAACTGGCTCTGCATTTACGTTAAGTATGGAGGAAACGCTTGGCTTTGTTCGTCCCTTGTCTCCCGTTACAAGTTCCTTCACATATAATCCTCCCTGACACCTAATCCTCATTTCCACACTGTTTTCCGACAACCTCTTTATCTTTATCTTATATATTTGTTTTTCTCGAACTTTATCTGCCCTTCGATGCAAAACTCTTATGGGCGTACGCTGATGTATAACTGTGCCCGTGAGCTCTCTCTCAAGTTTGACTATTTCTTCATCAGTTATATCTCTATCAAATTTCACGACGACTCTATAAATTTTTTGAGCGCTTTCCATAGCCTTAATCTTATTAACTAAAGCTTTATCTGCAAATCTAAGATTCAGCACTTCAACCTTATTTTTAGCATACTCGTTTATTCTTCTTTCAAGCTCCTCAAGATCTATATTTCTTTTTTTCGGCTTCTTAACTTCTATAACAAATGGTCTTCCTTGTCCAAGCATGCGTGCGTCTCTGTCCTCGCGTCCAGCTGCATGAAAGGATGTGTCCTCTCCCAGCGTCATCTCCAGCACTGGTTTAGCGATCAGCTCCTCAACAGACTCTGGATAGAGTTTTCCAGTCCAGTTGCATCTTTGACATCCCTTTCCACGGCATTTGTTACAAATCCATTTAGACTGTGGTATGCCGCGTATAAGTTTCCTATATCTTCCGGCAATATATAATGAATTGACTTGTAACTCCACTTTCTCTGTGAAAGGATTTATGAGAACAACTATCTGCGGCTTTGTGAAATTAACTTGCTTTCCAAGCCTCTGAGAAAGCTCTTTTCCAATAATTCTGCTAAGCTCATTCCTTACATCTTCTCCATATTGGATGCCGAATTCGGATTTAAATTCGTCTTCTCGCTCTTCTACTTCAAGAGGAAGTTTAATGCCCACTAAAAAATTGTCAAACTCGTAGTCTGCAAGAACATTAACCACCTTATTTATGAGCGGTTGTAAATTTTCAAATCTGTTTTCACAAAGGAAGCATTTTTTCTCCTTTGGTAATCTTTTCCTCCCCATTTTCCTAAGTAAATCTGCCGCCATCCTAAATGAGCCGTTGGAAGCCAGCAGCTTAAGAATCGCCACTCCCTTTCTTTTAATCTTCCTCTCTCTAGAGAATGTCATTTCATGAGCTTTCATAGCTAAAACAGTCTTTATCGCCCTGCCTCTTTCCCTATTATCCATTCCAAATCCTAGTAAAGCAAACTGCCTACCCAAACAGCTGTCACATAAAGGATACTTTTCAAGCATCCTTAATGTTATTCCAAGTAATGAATTCATTCCTTCAACATTAAGCTCACTCAAGCACTAGACGCTCCAAAGGCGGCATAAACACATGAATATTTGCAATCTTTCCCTAAATAAAAACCAAACTTTAAATATATCGCATAATTGTTTCTCTTTTTGCAAGGAAGAAAAATATAAAATAAAACCTAAAATTTTATTAAGGAAAATATTGTTTTCAAATATTTGTCTAACATGGCCGCGGTAGCTCAGAGGGAGAGCACCCGGCTGAAGAAAAAGCTAAGTCCCCCTCACTTTCCGAAACCGGGTCGTCGCCGGTTCAAGTCCGGCCCGCGGCACCACCTTCAGATATAAGTCCCTTTGTTTCCTGTTTCCTTCAATATTGAAGACAATGCAAAGACTAGATATTTTGTTCTTCATTTTTTGGATAATAAATTTTTGTCCTTACAGATTATTATTCGTATTTTTTATTCCGTCTAAAAGAGGTTTTACGTATTCTATTGAGTAGCGTGTTGCGCGGTAGATGCCGTGGGTTCCATCTTCGCGGTAGGGGCTCCTATACTCCCAGACCACCTCTTTATCACGCGTTACCTCAAATAGTCTGCAGGCTCCTCCATCACAAACCAGTATGTTTCCATTTGGAAGTAGCTGAGCTCCCGAAATATATGGGCTGAAGAAGCTCTCCCTAGGCGTGGAGGTATATTCCCAAACAATTTCTTCAGCTAAAGGATCAACTTCTATTATGCGGGAGTAGCCGCGTCGTGTTCCATTATCAAAAATTAGGAGGTTTCCGTTTGGAAGCATTGTTGGCTGATGCTGTCCGTCTAAGATTCCCCGTCCCCAAGCCCAAACAATCTCACCGCTCATCTTATCAATTACACCAATTATATCTAGGCTCCTATAGCTGAAAAGTATGTTTCCTTTTTTAAACCTAGAATCCTTCCTTCCGCTAGGGTTGTCTGGTAGCACCTCACATGTATTATTGTGAGCCCAATCAAATTGAAGGAATCTCTTCATATGGTCTGGATATCCTTCAAAAACAGATGCTTCCAGCGGAAATTTTATGCCGCAAAGCTTCTCAATTTCCTTATAATGCTCTTCGCCAAACCACTGCCAAACCAATTCCTTATCCTTTGTGATCTCAATAATGTATGGAGACCGAATTAACTCGGCCCCTATCTCCGGTATAATTCTCTCATTAATGCAATGTATCATTATATGACCATTATCCATAACATGGAAGTCGTGGTCGATCCTGCAGTGATAATACCATACAACATTGCTTTGGGGGTCAAGTTCCCTCAACCCTGCCTGATGAATGTCGCTTCGGTCTCTGGTCGAATAATATAGGTTTCCATTGGGCAGAAGTTCCGGTAATTGAATGGCGGTTTTAGCAGTCCATTTATGAACCACCTTTCCCTCCATATCGATTAAATAGATGGGGGCGACTGCTCCGGCTTTCGGCGGGTCATAGGTGTGGCAAAATAATGTGTAACCTTCATAGGCTCTGTCAGAATCATAAATTGTTACACCCATCCTCCTAGAAGCTTCCATATCTCCCCACGCCCTATTTTTAACTTTTAGAATTAATGAAACTTTCTTCAGATGGAAGCGTCAAACATGCTGAGACATGTCGGGTTCCGGCTTAAACTGGCTTAAACTTATAACTAAAATTGAATGAAGCTTTCATGTGCATGAAACGTTGGGAATCAGATTTTGGAAGGGCGATTTATGAAGGTTAAGGGTTTTAAGATTAAAAGACATGTGGAGGAAATTTCTAGCAGTC
>CAYNMB010000068.1:0-6467 GCA_964398235.1 uncultured Candidatus Bathyarchaeia archaeon
TTTTCTGAAGCCGTTTTTTCTTCAGCATTCTTTAAAATAGCATTAATTTTTTTCCAGTGGCTTCCTTTCCAATAAATTTGACCGCATCTAGGACATTGCCAAAATTCGTTATAAAATCTGTAAGTTGCCTCATGAACTTTATCTTTTATCTTTTCCTTTGAGATTAATGCTATTTTTGCATTGCATTTTGGGCATCGAGATTTATTTATATCTATTTTCAACCTGATGTTAATTTGCTTCGATAGATATGCAAGTTTCTCAGCATTAGTTTTTCCTTTAATAAAGATGGCTTTAGCCCCATTGAGATTGGCTCTTTTGAAAAATTCATAGTCGCGGGTCAATATGATGCGCCCCTCTTTGAGGGCAATTCTTAAAATTTCATCATCACTTATGTCACCGGAATATTCTGTGTCGTAGCCTAGCATCCTAAGCCATCTGGCGAGCTTTCCAAGCATTCCGTCAACTATAAACTTCATTATTACTTCCACTCTTCTATTATCTGATTATTTTTCCAGTTCCAGGTTTAGCTAAGATTTCACCATCCTCCATAACCAAGGTGCCATTAACAAAGGTCTTTATGGGCTTTCCCTTCACACGCCAACCTTCAAATGGAGAGAATTTGGCTTTTGAATAAAATTCTGAGGGATCTATAATCCATTCTCTCTTTAAATCTACTACAACTAGATCCGCATAATTTCCCTCTCTAATCGAACCCCTATTTTTAAATCTAAAAATCCTAGCCGGATTTTCAGATGTAGCCTTAACTAATGTCGAGATTGAAATAAGCCCCTTATTAACATGCGTCAACATCAAGGGCAACATTGTTTCAAGCCCAGCTATACCGGCCGACACATTCCATATGGAGGACTTCTCCTTCTCATCCAATGCGTGTGGAGCATGATCCGTTGCGACAACATCAATCAAACCCCTTTCTAAACATGACTGCAAATAAACGGCGTCTTCAACTGATCTTAGAGGTGGAACGGTTAAAGCAATGTTACCAATTTTTTCAACATCTTTCTCGGTAAGAAACAAATGACTAGGTGTAACTTCACATGAAATTGATAGGCCGCGCCTCTTTGCATCCAGTATCGTTCTTAGCCCCTCAGCGGAGCTCACGTGACATATATGTATGCGTGCACCTGATTTTTTCGCTAAATTTATTGCCTTTCTTATTCCTCTAACCTCCACCTCCTTGGAATGCGCCTCATAAAAGGCATCTAAGTCATCCCTGCCCTCTAACCTCAGCCTCCTAAAAATTTCTTGAAAAAGTGCTCCATCCTCAGCATGCACAGAAACTAAAGTGTTATTCCTTGAGGCTTCTTTAAAAGCCTCAATCACGGTTAGATCATCTTGCGGATCTAGGCCCCCAACCTTGTGGGACAAGAAGATTTTAAATGCTTTTGCCCCCTCATCAACCATTCTCTTTATTTCATTGAGATCGACTGGAAAAGCTGCGTGAAAAGCAACATTAACGACAATTTTTCTAGAGGCTATGTTCATTCGTTCCCTTAATGTCTTGGAGTCCATAGTGACTGGCTTATTATTAGGCATATCTACAACAAGAGTTACGCCTCCATTAGCTGCCGCAGAGCTTCCAGAGAAAAAGTCCTCTTTATAGGAGAGACCTTGATCTCTTAAATGAACATGCACATCTATTATCCCAGGCAATAAAAGGAATCCGTCCAAATCAATTTTCTCGGAAGCTCTTGGAAGATGAGCTTCCTTAGCAACTCTAACAATTTTTCCATCGTCGATCGCCAAACCGGCTTCAATTATTCTGTTAAAGGCATAAATTTTCGCATTTTTTAGAACTAAATCAACTGGCAAAAACATTTTCACCTCTATTCGATAAAAGCCCTTTAAGGAACAGTCTATGTTCAGCCTTGATCAATGTTCTGTTTCAGCCATCTCCGCATAGCAGTTCTCGCAGAGATAGCTTCCATTAACCTCTTTCAGTCTATCCGACCAGCTCCCACAGTTGTCACAGTAGCCGGTTAATAATAGCTGTTCCTCAGACTCTTCACTAGCGGTCATCTTCGCCCTCTCCTGCATTATTTCCATTAATTCCGGGGTTACGGAAATTATGTCCTTGCTGGAAATTATGCCTACAAGTCTACCTCTATACATGACCGCAAGTCTTCTAACATCTCTGCGATTCATTTCCCTAGCAGCCTCATTTATTGTTTTATCAGCGTCTATCGTTATTAGTGGAGTGCTCATAATTTTCTTTGCCTTAATTTTACTTGGCTGAATGTCCTCGGCGACAACTCTAACAACTATATCTCTATCAGTAATTATGCCTACTGGCTTATCGTTTTCAGCGGTCACAATAACACAGCCAATATCGTTATCTCTCATAAGTTTAGCGGCTTTGTCAACTGTCGAGTCCCCTCTCACAGTTATGACTGGACTCGTCATCACATCCTTGACAAGCATTTTAGATCTCAATCCAAACTCGCTCTCAGACATATGTGTCCCTTCCTCTTCAAAAAGAAGATTAATTCTTGGCATAGATTAATATTTAGGTTTTTACCTCCTTTTTAACTTCAAAGATAGAGTTAGCGCCGCAAAGCGCTAGAATCTCATTATGGAGACGTTTAATTCTTTCTATTGCAGGATGTTTTTCACCTAATTTCATCTTAAATTTTCTTAAAGTTTCTTCAAGCGGAACTACATGTGCACCATCAATTAGTTTATCAGCATAGGCCACAATCTTCTCTTCAAGGGACTGCGGAATATAATCCTTCTTTGGCCAACCAAGTTTAGCGGCTTCATCAGCTGAAATTCCGCCTCCAACATGTCGCTCTATTATGGAGATTATTGATTTGGGTAGACCCAGCGACCTAGCTATCTCCGCCCCCACTATTGCATGATGAACGGAATGCGTTTTCGATCTCCCTATGTCATGCAAAAGAGCCCCAACATAGATTAATTGAACATCAACGTTTACATCATTTTCTAAGCATCTTTTAGCTATTCGCTTCGCTAGCTCTGCAACTGCTTTGCAATGTTCTATTACATTGTTAGGGCATCCAACTTCACGGAGTATTCTAAGAGCCTCTTCCGGTGATGGTATAGGTTTATGCATTTAGCTCACTCTTAATTTCATTAATTTTCTTTGAAAGACTTTCAATTATTTTCTTGTTATCAAAATACATTAGGGGTTTATTGCATTTTGGGCATCTGAAAAGATGTTCTGTTGCTTCTTCAAAAGTCATACGTTTGCATCCCGGAGTATGGCAGTAATAAAAGTCATGGCTTTGCTCATACTTGAGTCTTGCTTCAAGTTTCTCAAGTATGCGTCTCTTTTGGTTTATTATAAATCCTTCAACTTGGTCTTTTTGAACTCTCCAATAGAATATAAACCAGCCTGTATTTTTCTCTCTAGTCCTTCTAAGAGCAACTATTGAATGTTCATGAAGTTTATAAAGTGTTTTTCGAACCTCATTTAATTTAATGCCAGTTTTAGCAACAATATCTTCCTCAGTCATTTCATCTGCTTGGTTAAGAGCCTCAATTATTTTGACGGCGTTCTCTCCACCGATAACTTTTGCAACTTTAATTAATGTTTCATCACTCACCATCGACATGCTAATTCACTCAAAGACCCAATAAAATATAATTAATTAACATTAAACTTAAACTAATCGGATTTAATAAGTGAAAAGTTCTACTCTTTAGCCTTGGGTTCTTATGACCATTTTGCCTCTTTCTTGTGGAATAATCCTTATCTTCGCGTTTTCGAAAGTTTTGTTCAATTCTCTTCCCATGTATAGCTCATGCAGGAAAACTCCTAGCGCACTAACTTCTGAGTGGGGTTGAGATGTAATTGAAACATTCCAGTCTGCAAGTTCATAAACAATTTTTGGAACCTTTGCTCCACCGACAATTATAAGCTTATCCTTATTTGAACCCCTTATTTTTTGAATAACCTCGTTTAATGGTAGTCCATACATGGTTAGATGTATTACTTCTCCCCCATTTTTTCGCCACTCCTTTATCTTTGCTATCCAATCCTCAATAAATTGAACTGTGAAGTTGCCTCCCCACGTTTCCACAACCTTTTTAACACTTCTCTCAACGCCTTCATCCCTTTGACCGCTGTAAAATGCTCCACAAGCACCGAAGGCTCTCGCTGCTAAGAAAACATGCGTTGTAACTCTTTTGTCTCTTTCAGGTCTATGACCAAGTCTGAGGACGAAGACCTCCCAATTATTTTCTTTACACAATTTTGCCACCCATCATTTCAACCCTACTTTTGATTTTAGCTACCAGTAGTGGAGGCGCGTTAAGGGATACTTCTACAGAATCATTGTTATATGCAACTTTATGTACTTTAGCGTTATCAAAAACCCATGAGAGAAAAGACATGGATTCTTGACTTATTGGCATAGTGAAAGATAATTCTATGTATGTTTTCAAAATATCTTTTATTATCTTCTTCAGCGTTTCCAGATTTATTTTATATAGCGCGGATATTGGAACAAATTTCAAATTGTAGAATTTGCTTAGATAATTGATTTTTTCTTTCAAATCCTCTGGTGAAATTAGGTCTATTTTATTTAATGCCACTATTATAGGTATGCCCGTTGCGCCTATTTCTTTAATTGTTTCAAGCGAAACAGAAAGTTTTCTCATGATATCATATACAGGTTCACTCGCATCAACCACTAGGAGAATTAAGTCTGAAAATATGGTTTCTTCAAGAGTTGAATGAAAAGCCTCTATGAGCGTTATGGGAAGACGATCTATGAAGCCCACAGTGTCCGTTATAAACATTTTTTCTCCATCCACATCGATGACCCGAGTTGTCGTCGATAATGTTGTGAAAACTCCAGAATCTACAGGAACATTCTCGCTTGTTAGACTGTTAAATAAGGTGCTTTTACCAGAGTTTGTGTAGCCGGCAAGCGAGATGGTTGGAAAACCCAATTTAATTCTCCGATTTCGATGGAGAAATCTAGTCTTTCTTACTTCCTCAAGCTTTCTCTGTATGGTATGCATCTGTCTCTTCACAGTCTCATAATAAACGTCAACCTCATATTTTCCCAATCCTAGGAAACCGGGCTGTTCTCCCATTTTAGCAAGCCTAACTTTTTCTTTTGCATGCGCCAGCTCATAGCGTAACCTCGCCAATTCAATTTGAAGTTTAGCTTCCTTTGTTGAAGCCCTTCTAACGAATATTTCTAGAATAAGCTGTATTCGGTCAATGACTTCTACGCCCGTTAGCTTTGCGAGATTATATATCTGGGTGACTTTCAATTCATTACCAAAAATTATTTTTTCAGCTTCAAGTTCTGAAACCATTTTTGCAAGTTCTTTTGCCTTACCACTCCCTATATGGTAGCGTGGATGAGGAAATCTAACCTGTTCAAGTGAACCTACAACTTCGTATCCAGCTGCCCTAGCTAGGCTTTTGAGCTCATCGATACGGGACTTTTCAAATGGATTTCTGCGATAAACTATTATTGCCCTCGTTTTTCAGAACGCCCCCTCCTAACGCCCTTTAAATGAACTATTTCTCCAAGAGTGATTTCCCTACGCGGGTTTTTCTGATATAAGGTTTCTTTGGATGAAGATTCTATTTCGGTTAACAATTTAATTCTGAGGGCATGTTCAAGTTTTCTAGCTAGCCTAATGTCTGGAATCATTTTTTCTCCTTCAATCTTTTTTATAACGGATTCTTTCTCTCCAATCATTTTACCCAAATCTTCAGGCGTTAAACCCATTTTCTCCCTAGCCCTCTTAATTAACCGTCCAAATCCATCAACTATTTCAAGATGCTCTGAAGGGATCATTAATCCACGGCGGATGTTTCCTCTAGGTTTATTTATTGCTTTAGCATGGACTCTAACTTTTGGGGGCTTTATAGTTGATTTAGGAGCTGGTCTTATTTCTTTAGTCTCCGGCTCCCAGTATCCAGAACCTAATTTTGCACATTCACTGCATACCGTTAATCTAGCTCCTTCGACAATAACTCTTCTCGGCTTGCCAATTATCTCTTTTCCACAAATCTCACACTGCAAATAAGCCACCGTTAAACAAGCTCTATTCTACAATTAATGCGAAACTAGTTTTTAAACAATTTCCTTTAAAATTCACCTAATAGAAAATCTAGCGGGAATAAATTTTTAAGGAGTTTCAGCTATTTTAGGTCAAGCTGATCTAATATGGGTAAAACCATATCTGAAAAAATATTTAGCTTATCGTCCAAACAGGATGTCTATGCAGGAGATGTTGTCATCGCTGAAATCAATGCTGCAATGGCTCATGATGGAACATCGCTTCTAGCGATTGAAGCCTTTGAAGAAATGGGCGGACGGAAATTATGGGATCCATCAAAGGTTTTCTTAGTCATAGATCATGTTGCGCCAAGCGCTAATGAAACCTTCTCTCGGGTTCATAGAATAATGCGAGAGTTTGCTCAAAAGTATGGCGCAAATCTTTACGATGTTGGATCAGGC
>CAYNMB010000069.1:0-3905 GCA_964398235.1 uncultured Candidatus Bathyarchaeia archaeon
TTCTATTTTCTTATTATTGCAGAAAGACTAAAAAAGGCTAGTAAAAACTATTTTGCATGGAGGGAAATTTGAAGTGGAACGCGTCGGCGTTCTTGTAGTTTCTTATGGTTCTAGAGGAGCAGCTATGGTTGACGCCTTTACAAGAAGCCGAGAATATAATGTTGAATTATATGTTGCTGATAGGCAGAAGAATCCGTTTAATGTTAAGAGGGCTAAGAAGCATGTTGTTATACCTAAACTTGATGTGAAATCTATTTTCAAATTCGCTGAGAACCATAAAGATGAAATAGATTTTGGTATCGTTGGTCCAGAAAAACCAATAATTGAAGGTATAAGGGATGAAATTGAGGGCAAGCTTAAAATACCGATGATTTGTCCAACAAAAAAATATGCGATTGAGGGAAGTAAAGTTGCTCAACGCCTGCTTTTCCAAGAAGTTGTGCCTGAAGTTAATCCAAGATTCAAAATTTTTGATCCAAAAGATTACAGTAGCCTAGATGACGTTAAGAAAGACCTATTTAAATGGTTAGATATGCTTGAAAATAGGGTGGCTGTTAAGCCTGATGCGCCAGCCGCTGGTAAAGGCGTGGGTGTTTGGGGAGACCACTTTAACACGCGCGAGGAGATTTGGCTTCACTTTATGGAAAACTTTAAGGCTGGCCCAGTGATAGTGGAAGAGAAAATTGAGGGAGAAGAATCAAGTTTCCAAGCATTTTGTGATGGGAAACATATAGTTCCATTACCTGAAACCAGGGATTATAAAAGGGCTTTTGATGGTGATAGAGGCCCCAATACTGGTGGTATGGGCACATATAAGGATAAAGGCAGCTATTTGCCGTTCATGACCCAAGAAGACTGGGAGAAAGAGAAAGAGATAGTTGAAAAAATCTTTAAAAAACTTAAGAACGGGGAGTCTAATCCAGATTTACGTGGCATGCCCTTCTATGTAGCCTTCATACATACTGGTAAAGGACCCATGATACTTGAAAACAATAGCCGACCCGGCGACCCGGAAATTATGCCAATATTAGCGCTTCTTAAAGATGATTTTGTCGAGGTATGCTTCAGAATTATTGAGGGAACTTTATCTCAAGTAAACGTTGAGGAGAAGGCTGCTGTTGGCGTTTATAAAGTGCCTCCTACATATGGGGGTTACATGAAAGCCTTTCCACATCTAGTTAATAAAGATGAAATCGGTACCCCAGTGATTCTGGAGGAGGCGGAGAAGCTTTCAAGCAAATATGGTGACCGCATTAAAATATATCCGGGTTCCATGGAGGTTCGCGAAGATGGTAAAAATTATGCCTTATCATCCAGAACAGTATGCGTTGTTGGGGTTGGGGAAAGTATTCAGGAGGCTCGTGGAATAGCTATGGAGGGTATAGCCGCAATTAAGGGCGGAGCCTTATGGAATAGAACTGACATAGCGTCTAGGGAGCATATTGAGAAAAGCATAAAGCATATGGAGCAATTGAGGAAACATGTATGCGGATGAAAATATTTGTGACCGACTGTGAGGGGCCCATTTCGAAAAACGATAATGCCTTCGAGCTTTCAAGCTGGCTCATTCCCGAAGGAGATAAATTCTTTAGGTTAATAAGTAGGTATGACGATGTTTTAGCGGATATTGTTAAGAGACCGGGCTATAAAGCTGGCGACACGCTGAAACTCATAGTGCCTTTCTTAAAGGCTTATGGTGCAACGAATGAAAAAATGAGATTCTTTTCAAAAGAAACTTTGCTTCTGGTTCCCGGCGCGGCTGAAACATTACGCTACATTAGATCTATAATGCCCACATTTATAGTTAGCACCAGCTATGAGCCGTATATACGTGCGTTATGTGAAGTCATGAAGTTTCCGGAAGAGAACGTGTATTGTACAAAAATTGATATAGATAAATATGAATTGCCAGAGGACGAAGCCAGACGATTAAGGGAGTTGAAAGAGAAAATAGTGAAGATGCCTATGATAGAGATTCCAGAAGGCGCGAAATCCTTGGAGGATCTCCCACTGGAAACACAAAGAACGATAAAATGCTTAGATGAAATTTTCTGGAACGAAATTTCCAAAATGAGCATAGGGCGTGTTCTTAAGGAGATTAATCCTGTTGGCGGCTATGAAAAGGTTAGGGCAATTAAGGAAATAATTTCCATTTTTGATGTTAAGCCTTATTCAGTTATGTATGTGGGTGACAGCATCACTGATGTTGAACCCTTCAGATTTGTTAGAAATGGCGGAGGTTTAACCATCTCATTTAATGGAAATCAATATGCCATAAGGGAAGCTGAAATAGCTGTTCTCTCGCATCACACGATTATATTGGCAATATTAGCCGATTTGTTTAGAAGATTTGGTAAAAATTTTGTTCTAAAATTAGCTGAAAACTGGGATGTTTCTTTGCTTTCAGATTATTGTAGTAAACCTCTCCTAAAACGTTTAAAGAAGCTATATCCTGAAAAACTTCCATGGGTTGAGAGGATAACTCCAAAAAACATGGAGCGACTAGCTCGTGAAAGCACAGCATTTAGAAAAACCGTTAGAGGTGAAGCCGTGGGTTCTCTGGGCTAATCCAATTCTAGGAGTGTGATGATCGAATGAATGTTTTTGTTGAAGACACTTATGCTGAAGCCTTTGAGGGCCTATATTTTAGGATTCTGGTTACAGCGGATGATAAGGAAACTCTTGTGAGAGCTGCTGAAGACGCTACTGCAACGCCATCCGTTGTTATAGGTCGGATTGAGGGTGGAATAGAGCGATGGGTTTCAAAAAAGGAAACTCCAGATGGACGTTTGGGCGCAATTTTACAGTTTTGGAGCGGAATAGATGAGAAAAAACCCCTAGAAGAATCTGTAAGAAGATTTTATAGAGAATTTTCTTATAGGGTCAGACAAGACATCTTGGTTAAGCCATTTACAGCGGTTTTTGATGCATGTCAAAATCCCATAGGAAAAATCGACACGCTTGAGTTAATAGGGCATTGTGGAGATGGTTACGAATGGATTGAGGAAAAATATGGGCGGAAAATGATAATTGTTCCAATAATGGTTCCAGACTTTAAAATAGAGCGCTATATTGGTTATGGACTAGGGGTTATGGGAGGAAACTTTTGGTATATGTGTCGAACGAAAAGGGCGGTGCTTGAAGCCGGAAGAAAAGCGCTTAAAGCCATAGGTCAAATTGAAGGGGTAATTACACCCTTTGATATATGCGCGGCAGGCTCTAAGCCGGAAACAAGGTTTCCACAGATAGGTCCAACGACAAATCATCCCTTCTGTCCATCACTAAAAGCGAAACTAGGTGGTGAATCAAAAGTTCCGGAAGGAGTTCGTTACATACCGGAAATAGTGGTTAATGGATTAACCCTAGAAGCCGTGAAAGAAGCCCTTAAAGCTGGCATTGAAGCAGCTTCTAAAGTTGATGGTGTTGTAAGAATATCCGCTGGAAACTATGGCGGGAAGCTCGGCAAATACAAAATTTTTCTCAGAGAACTATTTCAGTAATCTCTCCCCAAGACATAAATTTTCTGCAATCTCATAAAGGGAAAAAAGGAATGTTTTGACGGGCTTTCTCTAATACAGGAGCATTTTAACCTTTCCTATGCCAAATGGCTTTAGCACATATTCATCGGTCCAATGAGATGGATCTCTAAATGTTTCCCGTCTTATATAAGCCGGGTCTCCCCCCTCGTAATGCAATGGACCGAGAGCGTTTCTCAATGTTCCAACAAGCACAATTTTTATTTTATTTATTCCATGCTTTATGCCGTCGGTTACTTCGACTTCATATGGCGGTAGCATAACTTTTCCAGCTTCTCTATCGTTTACGTAAACTATAGCCAACGCGGCGTTGAGATCTTCGAGACGTATAAATGCCCTAGCGTTTTCATGAGCGTCAATGTAAACTTC
>CAYNMB010000069.1:4005-6434 GCA_964398235.1 uncultured Candidatus Bathyarchaeia archaeon
TCGATCATTGGAAAATTCCAGTCAAGCCAGTAACCATCAGCTTTTGGCTCTATCCTTACGCCATTCACCTCGATCTTGAAGTTTTCGGGATTTTCAATAACCAGATACGCTGAGCGTACTCCATCTCCAAAATCTACTTCTGACTCAAACTCGAATCTAAGTGAAAAGCTGGCGCCAAGCCCTTTCTTCACTATTAGATCATGAGCCTTCCACACGGGCATAACTTCGCTCCAAGCGCCTTTAATCCGATATCTACAGTAATCTAGAACCAAAATGTTCGGGTTAATTCTCTTAATTTTCCAGGGTCCCTCAAGGGTTATTTCACAGATTATTGGCTCTCTCTCATTGGTCGTTTGCGGGAAATCGTCTCCCCTATCCATGGATGAGAGCGGCTTTAAAACGAACATTCTTGATCCTATCGGGTTGATTCTCGTCCTCCATAAAGTCTTTTCGTCCTCAACTTTTGCCGTCCTAGACTTTATCTCTCCACTTAATGGATCCCATTCCTCAATCCTAAATTTTCCATTCATACATATTTCTATGTCATGAGTTCGTTCTCTGCTGGTATTAGCCAAAAATAGAATATACTGTTCTTCATCCTTCCTCAAGTGATATAGAATATCGCCATTTTCATCGCCCTCTATCATAATTGGCTTAACCACATTTTTGAGGGCGTTGGATAATGTTGCTGGGTTGATTTTTTCAATAATTTTCGCTTTCTTAAATAAAGCTTTAATCTCCTCGCTGGGTTTGCCCTCTATCATATATGGTGTTGGAGCAACAGCCACCAGTATGCCGCCAGAATCTACAAATTCCTTCAGTAGGCTTACGGTATTAGCCGCCAATGTTATGCTAGGAGGCACTACAACAGCATCATACGACATTTCCCCAATAACTATTCTTCCATCCCTAACTTCGCCATACTTTTTCATCAGCATTTCATCGCCTAAATCAAAATCTACGTGCGCCGACAATAGCGATCTAAGCAGCCTTAATAGAGAATCATCTAGTTCCATCACTTTGGATGTATTTACCGGCGAATATAACGCCCATGCACTGCCGATGGGGTGGATGACCAGCACGTTAATTACGCGTTTTCCCCTAGAAAGCATATAACTCAGTCTAGCGAAATAATCCTCAATTATCCTATTATATTTCCACCATGGCTGACTCCAGTGAAAGTTCAAGCCATAATCTTTTTTCCTTCTCCCACGCATGGAATATGGAACTAAATGATGATTCAACAAGTTGACTCCCATAGCGTAAAGCCAATCACCAATCCATTTCCTATCGGCAAACGATGGATAATTTCCAGTGCAACCATAAGTCTCGCATAAAACCCTCCTCTTTCCAAGCTGATTTGCAACGCTTGATACTTGTTTGATGGTCAATAGGGTGCCCCAAATATGCATGCCTAAGTGATCGATTCCTGGAACATGCTGATATTCGTAATGAGGCATAACTGCGCCAGCGCACACTAATTGGCTGAGTAGTCTATCTTCAGCCAAATAATGTCCAGTAAACTTTAATCCATGCTTATCACACCACTCATATATCTGCTTAGAAAACGATTCTAGGAAAAGCATAGTTACAGTTTTCCAAAAATCATAGCGGGTTTTCATATAGTCTCCAATATCGAAGAAAAGTTCAGGCAATTTATCCACAATACTGTAGCCATTCATCTCCATAAAACGTTTAGCCAAGTCATTAGTCCAAGGCACGGAGAAAGGCGGGATTCTCGGGCCTCTTGGCGGAAGAATTGACGGCGGCCTAGGTCTACTGCTTGAAATGTTAGGTTCATCCGTGAAAACCCCCGGTATCGTCTTACCAAACTCTTCTTTAAGATGCTTTACATAGGGTTCATATGCTACTTCTAAAAACTTTTTAACTGCTTCCCGATTCAAGAGGTCAACGTAACTCAAGCCGTTAAACCATGTTTCGCCTATAGATGCTGTAAACAACATGAAAGTTAAATATATGTAGTCTCCGCCCTCTTCGCCGGGATTAGCCTCCTCATAATTTAATGGAATTCCTTTTTCATCCAACTTGCACTTGAAATTGGCTATAACCTCCTTACCGCCATAAGCCCTTTCACTAGGAATCATCAACAGAGCCTTGGCTCTATACTCTGCATCGAGAGCAGGCACTATCCCCCCAGCGAATCCTGAAGGCCATCTTAACTCATCGTAAATCCAAATATGCATGTTGAATTCTTTAGCCTTATCCACAGCGGCTTTAAATGATTTAAACCATTCTTCGCCGAGAAATGATGTGACTAATCCCTCTCTAGCGTGGAAAAATGCGCCACCATATCCTCCCTCTTTAAGTAAAGCGACTTGACGCATTACCTCTTTTGGATCAAGCTTATCATTTATCGACCAAAATGGCGCTCCTCTAAACTCCGGGGAAGGTTTCTTAAAGAACTCCCT
>CAYNMB010000070.1:0-6347 GCA_964398235.1 uncultured Candidatus Bathyarchaeia archaeon
AGGCTTCCTCAGCTGCGGAGGCGCTTTCCTGCGCGACGCTTGAAACTTCATCCACTAACTTAGCAACTTCTTTCGCCGCTGCCATTCCTTGCTGAACTTGCGAATTGAGTTCCTCCATGATCTTCGCAATATTTTTAACGGCGGCCTGTATCTGGTTTGCGCCTTCAATAGCTGCCTGTATTACTTTCTCCCCTTCAATCGTTTCTTTATTGGATTGTTGGGCTATGTTTAGAACTGAGGCGCCAGCCTCTTTAATCTCTCTAATTGAGGATTCAGCCTCACCAGCTGTTTCTTTTGTTTGTCCCGCAAGGTTTTTCACGGCGTCTGCAACAACAGCGAATCCTCTTCCAGCCTCCCCCACCCTAGCGGCTTCTATAGCCGCGTTCAGCGCAAGCATATTTGTCTGGCTTGCAACATCAGCGATTGCCCCTGTAAGTTTGCCCACTCGCTCAATTGTGGACATCATGTTTTCAACGGATTTTAGGACCTCGCCTATTCTAGCCGTAACATTACGGATTGTTTCAGTCGCCTTAGAATTCATTTCAACAACGTGATTAGCTTTTTCTAAGGCTTCTTGCGTTGTAGAGTTCACTATTTGCGAGGCTTTGGCCGTCTCATTCAAGAGTGTGGATAAAGCGTTCATGTTTTTCGCTGAGTTCTCAGCGATTTTTGATAGTCTCTGCGCACCCTCGGAGACTTGCTGAGAAGCTGCGGCCAGCTGCTGTATGTTTGTTGAAAGCTGATCTGAAACTTTAGAGGCGTTAGCAGCGTAATCCTTAAGGTTTGTTGCTGAGTTTCTAGCTTCAGTGATTAACTTTATAAGCTTTTGTACGCTTTTTAAGGCTTCTGAAAGAGTAGTAGAATCTATGTCTTTTCGGCTTCTACTGCCTCTGAAAGCCTCTTCTTTGTTACGTTGAGACATTTCTCCCCTTCCCCTCTCTTTTTTGAGAAAAATCTGTTGGAAAGAATATTTAAGAAGTGATGAGTATCTTTTTTTACAGACAAGTTTTCAGATTTTCTGGAATATTCTTGCTTCCATATCAACACATATGAATTTCTTCGCCGCCTCCTCTGGAAGAATTTCAGTTTTTCCAATGATTAAGTATCCATTGCGATTTAACGCTTCATAAAAATCCATACAGATTCTGGCTTGAGCCTCCACGGAGAAATATATGAAGGTGTTTCTGCAGAAAATTACATCTAAATTTCGATATTTTATTCCTTGAGTTAAATCCATCTTTTTAAAGTGCACTAAACGCTTAACGCATCTCTTGACTCTGTATTTTCCATCAATTTTTTCAAAGAATCTTCGAATATATGTTTTGCTGAGCTTCTCTACAACCCTCGCCTCATATTCCCCTAACATCGCCTTTTTTAACGCATAATCATCGATGTCAATGGCATAGATTGAAATCAAATAATCATTGATTGAGGATCCTAAAACTTCGTTTACAATCATGCTTATCGTGTAGGGTTCCTCTCCACTTGAGCAACCAGCGCTTAAAATTCTTATGACCTTTTTATTATTCGCCAGCTTCGGCAATATTCTCGTTTTGAAATAGAAGAAGACATCAGGATCCCTGAAGAAACTCGTGTAATTCACGGTTAAATCTTTTACTAGCAGAGGCCACTCATCATCACTACTTCGGAGAAGCCTTATGTAATCCCAATAGCTTTTTAATCCATATTTTTTCATTCTCAAATCTATTCTTCTTCGCAGATAGTTCTCCCGATAATAGTTACAGTCTAACCCTAGCCTTTTAAAAATCATTCTTTTCAACACTTCAAACCCATATTCCTCGGTTCCGTATTTCGCTATCACAGCTCATTCCAGCCCCGCTTAAAGCAACATCTGAAAACAAACTGTTTGAACCAAACTTCTATCTTCTTATCTATCTCGGGTAAGATAAAATGTTGTAAGTAAAAATCTTTACAGACTAGCTTTTATTAATTTTTGCAACTCTAGAATCATTGATCCGAGATTTAGAGGGCTCCACCATGGCTTCAGTACTCATAGTGGATGACGCTTCCTTCATGAGGATGGTTCTTAAGAAGATAATTCTCCAAAGCGGCAACAAAGTTATAGCTGAAGCAAGCAATGGAGATGAGGCAGTAATGATGTATAGGAAATACAAGCCGGACCTAGTTTTCCTAGATATAGTGATGCCTCCAGGAAAGTTGACGAAGGATGGGCTTGACGCGTTAAAGATAATAATGAAGGAGTATCCGGAAGCTAAGGTTATCATGTGCAGTTCAATGGGGCAACAAACGCTAATTACTGAAGCATTAAAGATCGGAGCTAAAGACTTTGTTGTAAAACCATTTCGCCCGGTGAAGGTTCTTGAGGTTATTTCGAAGTATACGTGAGAATTTAAATAAAAGGGACTAGGAAGCAGAATGTGCGGAAATAAAAAGATGCGGATAGGGATGGCTGAAATGCTTGTTGCAGGAAACCCAACAATCATTACAACTACTGTGGGCTCATGCATAGCCCTCTGCATGTATGATCCGGTGAATAGGATTGGAGGCATGGTTCACATAGTGCTCCCGCGGAAAACAGATTATAGCAGAGAAGAGAAAACTGACACGTTAATAAGATATGCTGATAAGGCTGTTCCCGCCTTACTGTCTAGGCTTATTTCGAAAGGGGCAAAAAAGGAATTTATAAGAGCTAAGATGGCTGGAGGGGCAAACATGTTTCCCATGTTCACTCATCCAATATTAGAGATTGGAAAAAATAATGCTGAAGCTGTCAAAAAGAAATTGGCCGAGCTCGGCGTTCCCTTGGTGGCTGAGGACGTTGGGGGAAATCATGGCAGAATAGTGGAATTTGATGTTGGATCCGGTATTATGAGAGTGAACACAATAAATAAGGGGGAGAAGGAATTATGAAAGAGGAGAATAAAGGAGAATGTGAAAAGGATTTTGAAGAAAATGAAATAGAAATGGAGATACTCCGAGAAATAGGGAGTATAGGAGCCGGGCACGCTGCGACAGCCCTTTCAGACCTCCTCGGACAGAAAATATCTATCACATTCCCAGAGATATACATAATTCAACCTGAAGATGTTCCCGAGGCATTAGGGTTGCATGAAATGCCATCAGTAGTGATTTATAAAACACTACAGAAAAATCATGATTGCGGCCTCCTATTGGCTTTTGATAGGAAGGAGGCGGATAAAATGCTTTCTATAATGGCTAAACATGCTTTTGGGTTAGAAGAATTAGATGAAGAAATGAAAGAATCCGCTATTGACGAACTTGGGAACATAGTATTAGGGGCGTTTATAAGCGCAATATCCGATTTTGTTGAATTAGAATTGTTATCGACTCCTCCATTCCACGTTGTGGATATATTTGACGCTGTTTTAGACATCTTTCTAGCAAATCTGTGTTTGCAGAGTAAAGAAGCCGTGGTTTTCAAAACGTGCTTTAAGAAAGAAGAAGAGAAAATTTACGGAGCGATAGTAGTCTTCTTTGATGAGAAGTTGCGAGAAGATCTTGTTAGGAGGGGAAAAAGGCTAGTTGGAATAGCTTAGAAACAGCGATTCATCAACCATCTATCAAGCATATTTTTCCAGCTCTAAAAATAGAGTATGAAACGTTTTGACTAGAACGCAACAATTCGTCCAAAGCACCTTACTGTTTAATTTCTTCCTCTTACTCACATAGCTACTTCCTCTCAAAAGCAACAATAGCTCTTCACTATCGGAGATCAGAAAGAATAAGGGTTGCATGTTAATTATTGAATCTATAGATTTTTCTCGTGGAAGAATTTTGAAATCAATGTTCTCGGATTTTAGTTTCTTCAAGAAGAAAAGGATTTCCGGAGAATCGCTAGTTAAAATAATTACTTTAACTCCTCCAGCAGAGATTTCCTCTAGTTTATCAGTTAATCCCATGTTGTAAAATGTTTTAAGGAGAAACTCTGAAGCGTAGATGAGAACTTGATTCTTTGATCTATCTAACATTTCATTAATTTTCAAAGCAATCTGTTCATCGCCTTCCAACATTTGAAAAACTTCACTCTTGTTCTCAAATTCGGTTTCAAATTTGGGAATCCTCCGCCAGATTTCAATCATTCTCTCTTTTTCTTGTTTAAGTCTCTCTATTTGCAATTCTTTCACTTTTATTAAAAAGTCAATCGCCTTTTCAAGCGGGACTGCTTTAAATTTGAGGGGCCTTCCAAAAACAGAAAGGATTAAACCGTTTTTCTCCAAATTTTTTAAAGCCCGATAGGTTTCGGCCCTGTAAAGTGAGAGGGCGTCTGAAATTTCTTTAGCTTTTTTCGCCCCGGCTTTAGCTAAGAAAAGATAGATTTTAGACTCGTTTCTTGAAAGCCCAAATTTCATTAAACTCTTTTCTATAGCGTTGAGGGAGTTTAAAGCACTTGTCCTTACTTTAATAAGCTCCTCCATTTTGAACACACTAAAATAACGGTAATATGCAACCTTGATTTTTTATTTTTTGAACTAAAAACATGAAATCCAGAAAGATATGTCCTGTCTATTGTTTTCTTTCATTTTATTCTATTCTCAAGAAGAGCTTGGCGGAGACCTTCTAAAACACATATTTGATTTCATAGACTTCCGCTTTATTGGAATGTTGGGTTCTAGTCACCATTCAGTCAGTAATTCTTCAAAGCCTTCTAGCACTTGACCAAACATGGTATCCATCAATTTTTCGCCAGCAAACCATGAAGCCCCGCTTAACATTAGCAGAAGACCTATGTAAAAGAGGCTGGTTCCCCAGAATCCTCCCTCAGCCTCTCTCAGTGCAAGGGCGTTCAGGGCAGTTATGAAAAGGATCATAAATACGTTTCCAGTTTCAACAACAGAGATCGGGATTTCCCCGAAAGTAAAGTAGGGTAAAGAAATTAGGCTCTGAGAGAAAAAGTTACATAAGTACGTTAATATTACGAGTAATGCGACAGTTATGGGTTGAAGAATAAAGATAACGGTTTTAAAGCTCTTTGCTACAGAAATTCTTCTTTTTCTGAATTCCAGAAATTTTATGCAAGCATTTCCCAGAATTTTTCCAACTTCCATCAGGTCGCCGCTACAATTTATGGAGTCTAGAAGCATTCGATTCATGACGTAAACACGATAAGAGGCTGATTCAGAAGATAGAAGACTTATAGCTTTTTCAGTTCTTATTCCAAGTTTAATTCTTGCAAGGGTTCTTTCCAACAGTCTTCTTAAAGGCCCAAGCTCCATACGGAGAACATAAGACAATGCGCTTTTTATGCTTGATGTTGAGGCCATGTTCTCGCATAATGCCTTAATGAAAGTTGGATAGTACTCGTCTATTTTGGTAACTAATGATTCAAGCCGGTAAGCGAATAATCCCGCAGGTATTAGCGAGGCGCCGAAAATTATGAAGCCGATGGAAGGAGTAGCTGATAAACCTACGTATACTGCGGGGAAAATCATTAGTAATGCGGCTAATGCGGAAAGCCTAAATAGCTTATATAGGTTTGGCGGATTTTCCTTATCGATGTACACGAGGGATTCTTTTGGTATAATCGCTCTCAAGCCTAGAAACATCACCCCTATTGTAGCTGAGGAAACTAGATAAGAGTAATATACGATGTTAGGTTCGTTGATGAAAACCGTCATGATATCTAGGGTCATTATTATGAAAATAGAAACGCTTTGAAGGGTTCCGTAAACACCGCCAAGAGTCTTTATTCCCTCTATTAGCCGACCATAATGCCCAGAATACTCCTCGAAAAGAGTTGAATTCTCTAGCTCAAGATATTCCTTCGGCTCCGGACTGGAGAGAGCTTCCGTACATCTTATGAGAATATCCTTTAAAGGAGACTTCACAAGATTAGCCATATGCATCATTGCCTTAGCGAAGCCGTATCCAAACTTTTTAGCTATTTCCAATATCTTACTGAATATTAGGCTGTAGTATCCATATTCTTTCATTCTCGCAATTGAGCCTACAAGCTGGTCAGGCCCAACTTCACCTTGAGACACAACATACATGTGGAGAATGGATAAAATCAGTTTCTCATCAACTTTCCCACGGGAGCCCCCGGAAAGCGCTCCATAACGGAAAAGAAAAAACATTACAAGAAGTGAGCATGAAGACAACAGCACCGAAAGGAGTGAGAGCATATCTCTTCTAGTAATTAGCAAAAAGGCGGAGAAAACCGTGATGGAAAAGAAGATTAAAGTTAAAAACCATCTTTTCCTTTTCGAGGAGCCTAGTATGCCGTCAACCAAGGCATTTTACCTTCCTTAGCCATCTTATAAACTTTTTCAACACCTACCTCTTCAGTTTTAATAACGGTGTTCCATACGCTTCTAAATTTTGGGGATTTCTCAGATAGGACTCGC
>CAYNMB010000071.1:0-6108 GCA_964398235.1 uncultured Candidatus Bathyarchaeia archaeon
AATGTACCTTGGCGTGGGGGACATGATGAGGGAACCTTCGCTAGTTCATGGGTCGGATATTACCTCTTGACCGGAGATAGGAAATGCCTCAATTTTCTCTATTGGCTGAGAGATTCCTTTATAGAATGGTCTAAAAAGAATCAATATCACGGCTACTACCCAATAGGAGAAACTCACCACCAAACAGAGACTTACAACAATTTCCTTGGGCATCTTTGGAGAGCTGAGAAGACTGACGTTAACGTTGCAGTACTGGAGGACGCGGCTCATCATATTGGTAACTGGGTAAAGGGCATACCTAAATGGTATGACTGGAAGAATCATCGATTTAGAAGCCGCTGGTTTGGCACTCGTGAAGTTAAGGATTATCCCCCCTTCAATTATGAGAGTTGCGATCACTTCCGCCTTATACAGATGGCGCTTAATACTTACTTAGCTACGGGTGACAATCGGTACTTAGAAATTTCTCGTGATTATGCAGATCGGTGGTGTAAACTAATTTTAGATAACGAGGAGCTCCCAACAATCCTTTATCCAACTGAGACATGGCTGAAACATGCGACTGAAATTTGTGAACGTTCAACCGACCGGCTGATAAGGAGAGCATGGAGAGACATAAAGAGCGCACAGGGAAATGTCTGGCGATATGTTGGAGGTGGGGTAATCGACACTTTCCTAGATCTCTACTATTTAACTCATGAGGAGAGATACCTTAAAGCTCTTAAAAAAATCTTCTGCAAGGTAGAGCGCGCTGTGCACTCGCCTCGCATCATAGCTAAGTACCGCTATATAACGGGAGACACTTCTTATGATGAGAAGATTCTGAACGAAATTAAGAGATGCAATGAAGAACCGCTTCCCACAATAATTATGATCGAAGCGACCGGTCAATATAAGAAGAAGGGAAAACTAGTTTTTAGGAGAAAATTCGCATACCGCGATGCGGATGGAAATATTAAGGAGTATGAAGGTCCGTCCAGCGAAAAATTGCTCTTAGGTTATCAGATATCGGGTGATGAGGAGCTTCTGAACAGAGCTATGAAGCTGGCTAAAAGGAAGCTATCTTTGGCTAGAACATGCCTTAGAGATGGCAGGGAACATGGATGTGGAGGAGGCATCTACTTGCATGGCGTAGGGGACGAGGCGGTTCACATCCTCTGTTCAGCTACACTAGGGTTATATAAACTCTGCGGAGGATATCAACCTAAAGTTCTATATTATACTAGAAGAAAGAAGTCCGTCTTCCGGTATAGTGAGAAGTTAGGTCTCCCAGAAGGTGTGGCAAGTTTGTTAAAGTCAGCATCAAGAAACGGGATGGAGATACTTCTCTATAATGGCCTACAAAACGACCTAGACATTAAGGTGAAGGTTATGGATAGGCGTGTCAAAATAGAAAACGTGAAAGTGAATGGAGTCTCCCAAGAATTTAATGATGATAGCGTTGTTGTCGCCGCTGAAAATCAGTCAGTAACAGAAGTAAAAATCGATTTAACTCCTGAAAAATAAGCATCATCTCCTTTGGAAGCATATTGTTCCAAGAGGACGATAGTAGCTTCGTTAGGGAATAGTAGTGCGCACTCAAGCTTCTGGAGGCGGGCATCACGAGCATAATGCAGAATAGTTAGGTGATTTCAATGAAATAGGCATGGCATAGAAACATAATTGCATAACCGAAACCAAAAAAGTTATAAAATTTGAAAGTTGTAAAAAGTTCATTTAAGGAATAAATATGAGGAAGTTAATGAATTGAATTTAGGTCCAATTGAGACGGGGTTAATGATTTACGGAGTGCTTACTGTTTACTGGTCTATTCTCGGAGCTTATATGTTAGTTAAAACAAATCTTATCAGCTCTAAATCCGCGCCTTTCATTGTAATCTACTCGGTTTTTGCGTGGATAGTTGGGAGAATTATGTATATTTATTTTCCTGAGATTCCTCCACATCCAATCCTCATATTATCTGGAATCGTTATAGGACGAAACGCTCCTCAAATCGTCCTATCGCCGATTTACGTATATGTAAATACTGGAATAATTAATCTTAAGTGGAAAACCTATTTACTTCTCTATTCATTTTGGGTTGGAGTAGATAGATTAATTACGTATCTTTTCAGGTTTCTACCGGTCCCTGAAATTCTGGTTTTGCCACCAATCTTGGCGGGTTGGGCTAGCTACCCTGCGTGGTTTTATGTTTATGTTAAGGCCAACAATGTTTTTTCTCTTAAAGCTGCTTCTCTCCTTATAAGCTACCAAATCTTTGCTTGGATCATTCCGTTGATCATGTTATATTACTTAAGTATGCCCTTTTCTCTGATCTCTCTTGTACAAACCTTTCTCGAATATCCAATCATTATCTCAACTTTGATATTGATCGACAGGTACAGATTGAAAAAATTAGGGGCTTCATAAATTGAATAAAAGAGGTGAGATGTTAAATGTATGTTGAGTATGAAGGGCTTTGGATTGAAGGAGGACTGTGGATTTTCACCCTCGCAGTCATGTATTGGATTTGGGAAGATTCTCAAAGGCATAGGAAAAGAGCCTGGCCTTGGATACTGCTAATATCCTTTGGAGACCCGTTGAAAATGTATATGACTAATTTGTATCGATATGAATTCCTTCCAAGTCGAGGTGTATACCCGTATCTTGTGCCTCTATTCAAATATGATTCGTCCCAGTTTGTAGAGCCAATCTGGGTTTTAGACACAATGTTCTTCTGGGAGACCTTCTATACCTTAATCTCTCGTACAATAGTCTACCTCGTTATATTCTGGATCTACATGGACTGTAAGAAGTCTGGTAGAAGGGCAACCCCATGGATCTCAGTAGCAAGATTTATTCAGATCAAACCCTTCCCACTAAGCTATTTCATACCTCTCGGAGGATATGCTGGACAAATCTTCATATTGATAGGTTATCTATTGCATAAATATGGGTATATATAGAATGGTTGGGGAAAGGTATGGGAGCCAGCTTACGTCCAATTCCATTAATATCGGCTTTACTTCTATCTATTCTGATTTTTGGTAAGTTGTGCTTCCTGATTGAAGCGGGTGGCTTGGAGGATACTATTGGATTTCAAACCATAAAGATAACTTACAATTCAAATTCGCACATTATGATAAATCTTACTCACTTTCCTCGATATCCGCAACCTAATGAAAGAGTTACCATAATAGCAAAGATTACAGGTAATTCTAGCGAAATAAAGGAGGTAATCCTAAAATATCGCGAAAAGATTAACTATCATTGGTATGGAATACATCGCTATTGGGGCTTATATGAGTGGACATGGGATCCGTTAACATGGAATGTTTACACTGATTGGATGGAGAAGAAGATGACGCCTAAAGGAAACGGCGTATATGAAGCTGAACTACTAGAACTTCCTTATTACTCTACTGTTTGGTATCAAGTTTATGCAATTGATAATGCAGGCAACTCTATAACATCTGAAATTCAAGTATACAATGTTGTTAGAGGTGGAAAAACAATATTTTACGAAATAGCTGGGGATTTAATAAAATGGATTTTGTACGTTTCAGTAGGTCTTCTATTGGTTAAAGGATTGGGGGGAGAAAAATCTTCTAAATCTAAAAATTTAAAGCGTAAATAGGAAGGATGAAGCTATGTCCGAAGTTAAAGGTGGTTTAACGGCAAGATGCTTCTTGATCCTAACCTTTTTAGCTTTCATCACTTCATCAATAAATATATGGGCTAACATATCGATAGGAACTACTTTATTATCAAGTTACGCTCTCATTGTAATCGCTGCTCAGCTAAGCCGCTTCTTCGGTTCTCCTTTTACAGTACAGGAACTGAGCACTTTGCTTGTCGGTATGGGCGCCATACAATTTAACTATGGAATTTCTAGAATCTTCAACGCCTACTTCGCTCAGAGCCCTATCTTAAGTACTTTCGGAATTGAAAAACTTCCTTACTGGAGTGCAATCTTACCTGAATCAGGTTTTTACATTTCGCGTTCATTCTGGCATCCCGTCGTTAGAAAAATATTTCTAAAGTTAGATGACCTGTTATTACCTAGCCTTCAGATGATTGCGGGTTTATCTCTGGGCATTCTGAACAAAATTATCTATGTTGATGAAGAAAAACTTCCTTACCCCGGTGTACAAGTTCAAGCCGAACTCTGTTCAACCCTAGCGGAAGGAGAGCGCTTAAGGATGTTTATTTTTAACATCTCGTTTTTTACAGCTTTCCTTTACGGAGTATTTATTTATATCTTGCCAAGCATCCTTCCTACTTTCCGAGCTGTTCAGTCATTATGGTTTGATTTAAGCTACTGGCTTCAACTTTTCCTACCTGGAGCATGCCTCGGCGTATCTGTTCACCTTCCATTACTTTTGCCTGGACTCTATCTTCCTCCCATAGTAATCTTTTCTCAACTTATAGGTTCCATAGCCGTATGGATTTTTGGAAACTGGTATATTGTGACTAATGGTATAACAGAGTTCTCAAAGGTCTACTCTTTAGGCATGCCGATCTCTCATATATACAGATGGGCATACATGTATGTCTGGATGATGCCCATGATAGGGCTTGCAATATTTATAGGTTTATCATCTCTAAGACCTTCAATCGTAGCTAGAGCATTTTCTACTCTAAGAAGGTCGAGGGCATCCAGCATTGAAGCAAAGGTCTTTTCAATATGGCTTGTCATAATACCTTTTGCCTGCATAGTTCTTAGCAATCTTTTAAGCATCTGGTATTGGGCTCCTGACTATCCTATGTTTCCATGGCTTCCAGCAGCCTTCACCATTGTTATTTCACTTGCTCAATCGTTACTTATAGGATTGGCTAACGGTACAGGGGTTAACGTGAGAATCCCTGAGAATTTGGATAAACTCATGTTGGTGGCCACAGGATATCAAGGAATTAATGGATGGCTCGTTTCTCCAGTAGTTATTTCACCATCTTTTGGGGGATATGTGGATTCAAACTTTAAATTGTCTCAGCTGACGAGGAGCTCATTCACTGACTATTTGAAAGTCTTCTTCCTGATCGGTCCGGTATCTGTTATATTTTCCATTTTAATTACTCAAGTATTATGGGGAATGGCGCCTATTCCATCAGAGGAATATCCTTGGTCATCCGTTGAGTGGCCGAGAAGAGTGGTGGAAAGGGCTATATGGATCACAAGACCGCCTGGAGTCTTCCGTTTGGACTGGATGATATACGGCATCCTTTTAGGAGCGGCAATCTACATGCCTCTGTATCTTCTACATTTACCTGCTAACAGAATCTTGGTTTCCCTATATGCTGGAATGGGCATGCTTCCCCCAATGGCTATAAGTATGGTAATAGGATATTGCATAAGGCTTATACTTCAACGTTTAATTGGAAAAGAAAGGTTCAGGAACTATAGGTATACAATAGTAGCCGGATTAGCTGCAGGGACAGGTTTCTCTTCAGCAATAGGCGTAAGCTGCTTATTAATAATAAGATCAGTCACGATGCATATTTAGCGCGCCATCGATAGGTGAAAGAATACAATGAGTGAATGTGTGAATAGAAGAGTTAGAGAGGCGCTTTCCATAAGGTAACAGATTTATTTATGAAAAGATAATTAACCGCAGGAGTATAAGGAGATACAAAAACAAAGAAGTGCCTAAAGAGGTTTTTAAAGTGCGTGGATGCTACCAGGCTCTCCTCTTCAACTGGTAACCGTCAATCCCTAAAATACATAGTCGTTGATGAGGAGGGGACTCTAGAAGAAGTGTTCGGAACCCTTAAAGATGGGCGTGTTATCTTCCTTAATTCTCTCAATCTAAGAAACACGGCTATAAATTATGATGCAGGGGCATCACGGCGATAAGTTATTAATGATAGCATGTGACGAGGGTTTAGGCTCACGCATCTTGGGCGCTATAGACGGAGGAAAGCTTAGAGAGTTTTAAAGGTGAATGAAAAAATTTTTATAAATTTTCATTGTTTTAATAAATGTTGTCTAGGAAATTCCTAGTGATGAAAATGTCAAATAAAAATCTTACCGAAAAGGTACGTGTAGGGTTCACAAAAAAGGCGATAGCATTCGCTGTTCTGGGCATGGCTATAAGTGCGCTATTGTGGCCAGCAGTGAGCTTATCGCCA
>CAYNMB010000072.1:0-1931 GCA_964398235.1 uncultured Candidatus Bathyarchaeia archaeon
CACACGAATGTTCATGGCGAAGACATGTATTATCCACCCTTAACGATGGAGAGGCTTAGAAGAATAATTAACGCTGCTAGGGAGCATCTAGACTTCTTTGCAATCGCCTACTATCCCTTCATATGGTATTCCATCAACGGTTTAATAATAGAATCATGCAAGCATAGAAAACGCTTCGATGAAGAATGGAGGCTAGTTCAAAAAGCGATTAAGGAAGCAAACGAGCCTGGAAAATTCGTAACCTTTCTGGGATATGAATGGCATAGCAGAAAATACGGCGACCACAACGTATATTATCTTAGCGACGACGGACCCCTAGATTTTTCTGAAACACTAGAGGAACTCTATGAAAATCTGAGAAGAAATAATGGCATAGCGATTCCGCATCACACCGGCTATCAGGTAGGAGAGAGAGGGAAAAACTGGGATTTCCACGATGAGGAACTGTCCCCCATGGCGGAAATATACTCCAGTCACGGATCATCTGAAAGCGTGGATGCACCTATACCCCTATATTCCAACCTTAGTATGGGGCCGGGAACATCTGGCGGCATGATTCAAGATGGACTTAATAGGGGACGAAAGTTTGGCATAATTGCTTCAGGCGACAACCACAATGATTTTCCCGGAGTTTGGGGGAACGGTTTAGCCGCAGTATTTGCGAAGAAGCTGACGAGGAAGGCTTTATGGGAGGCGATGAAGAAGAGGCGAGTATATGGAGTTACTGGAGATAGAATAAAACTATACTTTTCAATAAATGGACACATTATGGGAGAGGCTTTTGAGTCCGGCAAGCCGATAAACATAGGCATAGAGGCCACTGGAAGCGACGCCGTAGACAGAGTGCAGATAATTAGAGATGGAAGAGTAATTTACACATACTCTCATGCCGAGAAATGGATCATCCCGAAGGAAGAAGAAGTCATTAGAGCAAAAATTAGAGTTCAAGCCGGATGGGGCCCCGCAAGCCGCTATGGCTTAAAAAACCTTAAGAGCAGAGAGATGAGGGGGACATTTAGCGTTTCAAGCGGGAAAATAGTTTCAGTTGAACCATGCTTCACATATTTTGGTCAGAAAATAGAGTTACTTAATCCGCAGAAATGCTGTTTTAAATTTACGGTTCAGCCTAGAAGGAGAAGCCTCGCCTCGGTGATAGCTCAGCATCATAGGGTGGGGGTTCAGGGAGCCGTGTTTGAGGTTGAAATGCCGCTTAAAGGAATAATTTCTATCAGAGTTGATGGAAAAACCATTGATTTCACCCTAAGCGAGGCGCTGGAGGAAGAGAGAATAATTGCTTTTAGAGAGGAAGCGGAGAAATTAATATTCGAGCAATTTGGGTTAAAACCAGAGAATATTGAAAACCACGATACTTTCTGGCATAACGCCTGGAAATTAAAAATTTCTAGAGCCATACCATTTGAGGGATATCATGCTTCAATCAGCTATTTAGATGAGAAAGTTCGGAAAGGCGAACACTACTATTACGTTAGGGTGATGCAATCTAATGGACAAATGGCATGGTCATCGCCAATATGGGTTAAAGTTAAAAATTAGAGATGTTTAGGCAAATTCGCTGGAAACCCTGTTAGAAATAAAAATATAGGGATTAGCAGGAATCCGGTAAAGCATACTCCACTATTATTATCTAATTTATCTAAAATCTTCTGAATCCACTACAAGCATCGGATATAATCCGTCTAGGGGTAATTGGGATTTGCATAAGACTTTATGCACATCTTCCATAGTTGTGCCATTCCATTCGCAGAATATTCTCACTATCTTCCCCTCATCATTCAGTTGAGCCCAGCTTTTAATCCAATAGGCATCCACCGTAACATTTTCTCTCGTCTTCTTTCCAAAGGCAGCCGCCTCTTGAGGAGTCAGCGGAGTTGGCAATGTGTGGACTGCTAGAAACTTCGCCATAAATGTTT
>CAYNMB010000072.1:2031-5856 GCA_964398235.1 uncultured Candidatus Bathyarchaeia archaeon
GGCGCGGGTAAAACCACAACCATAAGAATTATAACGGGTCTTTTGAAGCCGGATGAGGGAACCGTGCGATTGTTCGGCAAGAACCCTTACAGCGATGACCGGGAAAGTCTTGAGGCGAAAAGAAATATTGGGGTAGTGCTTGAAAAACCCGGATGTTTTCCTCACGTCAGCGTATATGGAAACTTGCTCTATTATGGCAAGATTTACGGATTGAAGAACGTTCATGAAGGAGTAATGCGTTTGCTGAAGCGATTTGACCTCTGGAGGTGGCGGAACCTTAAGGCAGGGGCTCTTCCAGAGGAAGTGGAGCGGAAGCTTGCAATCGCCAGAGCATTGCTTCATGATCCTGAATTACTCATTTTTGATGAGCCGACTTCAGGGCTGGATTCTGAGGGGCGGCTTGAGATTAGGAGACTGCTTCGAAAATTGGCTAGGACGGGTAAGACCATGTTCTTATCCTCCAATAATTTTCGTGAAGTGCAAGAAATGTGTTCCCACATCGCCATAATCAATGAGGGGAAGATTGTTGCATGCGATGAATTAAGGAAGCTGAGAAAGAAATATGCAAAGCCAATGATTCATGTTAGGTTTCATCCAAAGATAGCAGGGAACCGAAAGCAGATGAAGGAGATATGCAATGATATTAGAGCATTAGGTTTTGTCAGAAACTGCATGGTGAAGGCGGATGGTGTCTTGCATGTGGAGCTAGAGGACTTTCGATTTTCTTCTAAACTAAATGAGTTTCTGGTTAGGAGGGGGTTGCCAGTTCTAGAATTTAAGAAGAGAATGCGCTCCCTAGAAGATTTATATGGTTCGTTGGTGAAGGAAAGTGGTTAGCTGGGAAATCATCTCTCTAACAAGAGAGGAGATTGGAAGGATATTAGCCTACAAGAAGAACGTTGTTTACATTATCTTTTTCATAGCCTTTGAGACAATGGTCCCTATATTCGCTCTTCAGCAAATGATGCAGGAATACATTTACCCATCACCAACATTATTCCAACTGTATACGAAGCTTTTTGCATACGCCTATGCGCTTTCTCTAGGAATCTTCATCGCCTATGGAGTTTCCATGGACAACTTCATCTCAGATAAGCAGAGAAAATCCATAGAAACCATGCTTACCACACCCCTTTCCCTAGGAAAACTGCTGCTTACAAAAACGCTTGCAATATTTCTTTTAAGCTATTTTTCAATGATATTTGCTTTCATACTCTTCCTAGTGATCAGCAACCTTTTTCTTGTTGGATATTTCGTCTATGTGCCTGAACTCTCCATATGGGTTGCGTTGTTCGCCGTCTTTCCCCTCACATGCTTCAGCACAATAGCCTTAATGGGGATAGGTTTATTAATAGCACGTAGACCCACAGCCGTTAATTTTACAGCATTCACCATAGCGTTTCTCCTAATGGTTCTTCCATCCTTCTTCACAATCGATTTCATAATGACAAGCGCGGATTCGCTGACACTAATGTATGCAGAAATTACGGTTCTTTTAGCAATCACGGCTTTGATATGCAAGAAACTTCTCCTAAAAAAGGAGAAAGTTACACTAAGCATTTGACCGCTCATTCCCCAGATTAATAATTCTTAAACGTTCGTTATGAGAGTGGTTCGGTTGCATGCTGAAAATCAAATATTACAGAATAGGGAAATGTATTAGCACAAGGCTTATGAATAGGGAGATAATTGCTGGAGGCGCAACTCTCCTAATATAGTTCTTAAGGTCAACTTTCATGAATTCGATGGTAAGCGATATGCAGGGATGCACCGGAGTCAGAAGATAGCCTAAAAAGATTCCGAAGTAGATTAAAGAAAATATGTAGGGGGATATGGAGCCAAACGCGCTTAGAGAAATTGGGAAAACTATTCCAGCAGGAGTCACTACTCTTCCGGTTACAAAGCCAAGTGCAAATCCAAGTAAAAGTATGGATTCAAAAGACATCGGTTGGTTCCTGAAAAGTTCAGATATCCCCGAATCCTTGAAAACCCCTATAAAAAGCATTATTCCAAACATCATAAAAGCAAAGTTCCAGGGTTTTGCTTTAATGGCGGCTCTACGAATTAGAGACGGCTTATCTCTCTCAACAATTATGGCTAGAACTAAGCTGGTTGCCACCGCTATTAGGGTTGCCACCTCCTTAACGGGAAGTCTAACAAAAGTTTTGAGAATTATATCGATTAGAGGAGCTATCAGGAGAATAGTTAATGGTTGAAGAAGACCTTTCAGCGAGAAAGCTCCTTCATACCTCAGTTTTTCGGAGGGCCCTCTTAAAAAGAATAAGTATCCGATGAGGAGAGAGAATATAAATAGGATCATTAAATATGGTATCGGCGCATATAAATTTAAGTTTGCAGCCTTTGTTGAAATTATGAAGGCTGAGGAAATCGGATATATTAGATATAAAATGTGTCTAAACCAAACATTTACTGCCGCTTTTTTATCATCGGGCATTCCATTTCCAGCCTTCTCTACCATCGGCGCAGATATAAGCGCCCCGCCGGGCATGGGAAGCAAACCTATAAGCGCTGGAGAAAACATTAGAAATAATTTCTTACCTATCCTCAAGTTTTGTAATAGGCTATCCATTTCTCCCGTCTCATTAAGAATACCGCCTATAACAGGAATTAATGCGACAATTATGGCTAGAACAATTGTTGAAGGCTCGGTTAAACGATAAATTATGGAGGATAGAAGCCTATCGGGAATTGTAAATAGACCTAAAATTAAGGCTCCCGCAAACATGGCGACCCCTAAATTTTTTTGAGAAAGTAGAAGAAGAACTATTATCGCTAGAAAAAATCCTATCCATTCATTCAACTTTCTCAGCACATCCCATTTTTAATAATCTGTCAAAAACGGAATATGCTAAAAATTTTTCGGAAGAGAATAGATCTATGCATGTTGTTATGGAGCATAATAAACATTATTAATAATATTGAGGCATGCCTTTTTGGCAAGTAACTCCTAGCAACCGCCCACCTTAACTTTCAACTAATACTTTGTTTTTATCAACACTTTGCTCATAAGCTCCGGATACTTCATTCCAGATCCCGTTATTATACAGCATACCGATGCATTTTCCCCAATTTCAAGATGCTCAACCGCTGCGAGGGATGCGGCTGAAGCCGGTTCACATATAACTCCTTCTTTCGCCAATGCAATTGTAGCCCTAGCTATCTCTTCGTCGGATACCTCTATTATACATCCTCCAGACTCTTGAATCGTTTGGGTAATTTTATCCCCCTCTAGCTTATGGAATCCAGCTATACTGTCGGCTATTTGAGTGTTGGATGCAACCGCCGCAACCATTTTCGCCCGCACACCTTTCTTCTTTAACCCTAACCAAACACCGACGAGGAGGGTTCCATTATTTGTTGGGCAGATAACATAGTCGGGCTTTAGCTGCTCAGCGAGCTCCATTCCAATATAGGAGTTTCCTATAAGCTTGGCTTCACAGTAACCTGCATTGGCATTATACACTGATTTTTCCTTATCCAAGAAGTCGAGGAGAGCGTTGACTGCATCCTCAAAATCGCCATCAACCATGTGGATGGTTGGAGCAAACATTCTTAAGAGTTTTAATTTCTCCTCCCTTATTTTCTTACATACAAAAATGTCTGCAGTGAATCCATTTGCCCACGCAAATGCGGCTAGGGAAATAGCGGCGTTTCCAGTACTGGCGCAGGCAACTTTCTTAAAGCCCTTCTTCTTCATGTCCATTATGATCATCGCGCTTTCTCTATCTTTATGTGAGCATGTTGGATTACCGGTTTCCAGCTTTGCATAAATGTTCGCCTTATACTGCCTACTTATTTTATCTA
>CAYNMB010000073.1:0-5838 GCA_964398235.1 uncultured Candidatus Bathyarchaeia archaeon
TACCTAAGCGATTGCGTTCAAATAGGCGAATTATCTAATGGCACAAAAATATACGTCAATAGAGCCTTCGCTGAGTCAGAGATAAAAATTGTCGCAAGTACGGTTGAGCTGAATCCATACACATTTTACAGCGGCTGCGGGTATGCAGTACTTCTAGGACTATCCAACATGGATACAATAAGTCAGATTTTATCACCTATTCTAAATTTCGATGACCCAATTAACGCGTTTAAGGACATTAATATTCACAAAGCCATGACTGAAACATTACATTTAGCCGAAGTTAAATTTACCATAAATCTTGTCTGCAACCCTAGTGGAAGAATTATAAAGTCTTTTGCAGGCGACGTGGATAACTCATATGATGAAGCCGCCAAATTAGTAGATTCCATCTATAAAGTTCAAGTAGAAAGGAGAGTCCCTATAGTTTTTGCAAGTCCGGGAGGATCCCCCTTCGACAATAATCTTTTTGAATCCTATAAATGTGTAGAAAACTCTCTTAGAATAGTCAGGAGAAACGGTGTTTTTGTCCTCGTTGCCGAATGCTTCGGAGGATTCGGCAACCGAAAATTTCAAGAGGCTCTCCTCAAGTTTAAGGGAAATCTAGACTTCTTAAGGAGAATTTTGAGGAGAAATTTTAGTATCGGTGGTTTTATGGCCTATCGTTTTCTCAGAGCTACCAAAAAAGCTGATATATGTATGGTTTCAGCAATGCCAAACTATTACATTTCTGAAGCATTGGGTTTAAAGGCTTTTAGGACAGCTAATGAAGCTTTAAACTACGCTTTAGAAAGAGCTGGAAAAAGGGCTGGTGTTTCAGCCATACTTCATGGAAACTTGACGACGCCCATCATAGGGGGAACTTAAAATAATATTTTTAAGAAAAATGGTTAATTCTACTTTTTGGTTAAAAAGAAGACGCTGGGTTAAACGTGGAGCGAGCATTTAATCTAAGAAAATTTAAGCCAGAGGACCTAAATCAAGTAATTTACATTAATCAGACCTGTCTACCAGAGAATTATTCAACATACTTTTTCATGGAATTATACAGAAATTTTCCGGAAACATTCATTGTGGCCGAGGAAGATGGAAAAGTCATCGGTTACATTATGTGTCGAATAGAAAGCGGTTTCTCAGGTTTCAGCTTTGTTAAAAAGGGTCATGTGATTTCAATAGCTGTTCTGCCGGATTATAGGCGTAGGGGCGTCGGCGAAGCATTGCTTAAAGAAGCATTACAGGCAATGGTAACTCACTATAGCGTAAAAGAATGCTATCTTGAAGTGAGGGTTAGCAATACTCCTGCAATAAACCTCTATAGGAAACTCGGCTTCAAAATTGATGGGGTCATCAGGAGATATTATGCTGACGGAGAAAACGCTTATCTAATGCGCATAAAATTTAACTAGAAAAATGTGGGCGCACGGTATTTTATGAAGAGACGAGGAAAAACTCATGAAAAATAAGCATATCACAAAGGAAGAGGTTGAGCATATTGCTTGGCTAGCGCACATAGAGCTAGATGAGAAGGAGAAGGAGCTCTTTACGGAACAATTTAATAGGATTTTAGAGTTTTTCAGAAAAATCGATGAAGTCGATACAAGAGATGTGCCGCCAACATTTCACGTACTAGACATAACCAACGTTTACCGTGAGGATGAAGTTGGCGAACCGCTACCAAAAGAACTCGCTTTAATGAATGCATCAAAAAAGGAAAATAGTTTCTTTAAGTCGCCAAGAATAGTCTAATTCATTTGGAGAAGAGGGAGGAACCACGAGAAATTTGCATGAATTGACGGCTATAGAGGTTGTTGACAAAGTAAAGAGAGGTGAAATCTCTGCCGAAGAATATGTATGGTCAATTATAGAGAGAGTTAAGAAAGTAGACGTTAAGATAAATGCTTTCATCACAACAACCTTTGAAGAGGCGCTAAAAAAGGCTAGAGAAATTGATAAAAAGGTTTCAAAGGGCGAAAGCGTCGGCAAGTTAGCTGGCGCAACCATAGCCATTAAGGATAACATATGCACGTTTGGGATTCGCACCACATGCGCTTCCCGAATGCTCGAAAACTTCATCCCACCATATGACGCCACAGTTGTGAAGAAAATCAAGGATGAAGACGCCATAATTATCGGGAAAACTAACATGGATGAATTCGCTATGGGAACAACAACGGAAACCAGCTATTTTGGACCAACAAGGAATCCATGGGACTTGAATAAGGTTCCGGGAGGCTCCTCAGGCGGCAGTGCTGCGGCATTAATTGCGGATGAAACTGCGCTTGCACTTGGCTCCGATACTGGCGGTTCAATAAGATGCCCGGCGAGCTACTGCTCGGTTATAGGGCTTAAGCCTACATACGGTTTAGTTAGCCGCTACGGCCTCATAGCTTACGCTAATAGTCTTGAGCAGATAGGTCCTTTAGCCAAGAGCACTGTTGACTGCGCTCTTCTGCTGTCAATTATAAGTGGACATGACCCTAAGGACAGTACTTCAGTCAGCATATCTCAAAGAAATTATCTAGCGCATTTTACGGATGATTTAGGGGGCTTGAAGATAGGGTTGCCGAAAGAGTTCTTTGGCGAAGGTGTTGAGGAATCGGTTAAGAAACATGTTTGGTCAGCCATTCACAAACTCGAAAGCCTAGGAGCCCAATATGAGGAAATTTCCTTACCGAGCCTAGAATATTCTTTAGCCGCCTACTACATTATCGCCATGTCTGAGGCTAGCTCAAACCTAGCGCGTTACGATGGATTAAGATATGGATTCCACGTTGAACAGGAGGATGGAGATTACTCGAAAATCTATGCTAAAAATAGGCGTATGGGCTTCGGTGCAGAAGTTAGAAGACGCATAATGCTTGGAACATACGCTCTTTCAGCCGGTTACTATGAACAATACTACTTGAAAGCCCTTAAAGTGAGAACAATAATTCGAAGAGAATTTGAAAGCGCACTAAAGAAATTTAATGTTTTAGCTGGACCAACAATGCCTTTACTGCCTTTTAACATAGGCGAGAAAATAAGCGATCCATTAACGCTTTACATGTGCGACATATTAACTGTACCAGCCAATCTGACCGGTTATCCTGCAATATCTATTCCATGCGGTTTTGAAGGAAACTTGCCAATAGGATTGCAGATTATAGGTAAGCCGTTTGATGAAGCCACGCTCCTAAAAATATCTTTTGCGCTTGAAAACAGCATTGGCTTAACCAAGAAGAAGCCTATTCTTTAATGGCAGTAATTAGGATCCTTGTGTCTAAGCTCCAATGATTTTTTAATTATGAGAACTCAAATATTCTTGAAGAGGTGAGAATCATTTGAATCATAGGGAGAGGTTTCTCAGAACCTTTGAGTTTAAGGAGGTTGATAGAGTCCCGGATTACGAGTTTGGATATTGGAAGGAGACTATTGACAGGTGGCATAGGGAGGGACTGCCACTTGAGAAGAAAACTAACAGAGATATCGAATTATATCTTGGACTTGAGGGATGGGACTGCATCGAAAAGCTGCCGATTAGAACCGGATTATGGCCAGCACCGCCTGAAAGAATAATAAAGGAGGATGGAGATCGGGCTCTCGTCGATGATGGTTTAGGCGGAATCTACATTCGGACGACGACCACATCCTCCATACCACATTACATTCGCCATCCCCTAAAGAATAGAGATGACTGGGAAAAACTGCGCCCCTTTTTTGACCCGGATACACCCGGTCGTTTTCCGTTGAATTGGGATGAAATCGCTAAAAGCTATAGGGAGCGGGACTATCCCCTAGGGATTCATATCGGAAGCCTTTACGGCATGCTTAGAAACTTTATGGGTGTGGAACGCATCTCCATAGCCTTCTACAAAGACCCAGACTGGATAGCTGAAATGATGGATACGCTTGTCGAGCTCTGGATCAAGATAATTCGTAGGGCATTAAGAGACGTTAAAGTTGATTTCGCAACATGGTGGGAAGACATGTGCTACAGTAAGGGTCCACTCCTATCCGTCCGTCACTTCGAAGAATTCATGGTTCCAAGATATCGGAGGGTCACAGAGGTCTTAAAGGAGTATGGAGTGCATATAAATATAGTTGACTCCGATGGAGACATAACTCTACTTGTCCCCGGATGGCTAAAAGCAGGAATAAACTGCATGTTCCCCCTAGAAGCCAGATTCACAGATATTTATAGGCTTAGGGAGGAATATGGTAGAAAAGTCTTGCTTATGGGTGGAGTGAACAAATTTGCATTAATTGCTGGAGAGAAGGGCATGGATAAGGAGCTTGAAAGACTTACACCTTTACTTAAGGAAGGCGGATACATACCAACAGTTGATCACAGAGTTCCGCCTGAAGTCTCCTATCAAACCTACCTAACATACCTGAGAAAGAAGCGGGTATGGATTGGAAGAAAAGACATTTAATAACCTTAACAAAGCATATCATTTTATTTCCCGCCTTAAATCTCCCTTACTTACATTTGGGGATTGAAAAATGGAAAAACCTATTATTGGAGTAACTTTAGGCGACCCGGCTGGAATCGGTCCAGAAATTTCAATAAAAACTTTTTTAGATGACAGTGTTTTTGAAGCTTGTAGGCCGCTGTTAATAGGCGACCTAAGTATTTTGAGGAAGATTAGCGGACAGCTTGGAATTCAAGTTGATTTCAGGGTTGTAGATTCTCCACGTGAAGTGGTTGGAAAGAAGGGGCTGGTTGAACTAATAGATTTAGGAAATATTAATCTTGAGAAACTGACGTTGGGCAAGGCTTCAGCTGAATCTGGGAGAGCCGCAATAGAATATATTGAGAGAGCCGTTAAATACGCCTTAAAAGGCGAAATAAACGCTGTAGCAACTGCACCAATAAACAAGAAGGCCATAAACATGGCTGGAAGCAAACATATTGGACATACCGAGATGCTTGCCGCCCTCTGCGGAGTTGAGGAGCCTTTAACCATGTTTTGGGTTAAAGGAATGAAAATATTCTTTTTAACCAGACATTTACCTTTAATCGAGGCGATTAAAGCCGTTAGAAAAAATAGGATAGTCAGCATGACTATGAGAATACATAAAGCACTACGTCAAATAGGAGTGAATAGTCCTAGGATAGCTGTAGCTGCATTAAATCCTCATGCTGGCGAAGAAGGGCTTCTTGGGAGAGAGGAAATCGAGGAGATCATTCCAGCCGTTAAGGAGCTTCAGAAAATGGGGTTAAACGTTGTTGGTCCAGTTCCAGCTGACAGCGTTTTCCATCAAGCCCTAGAGCATAAATATGATGCTGTTTTATCCCTTTATCATGATCAGGGGCACATAGCTGCAAAAACTGTTGATTTTTATGGAGCTGTTGCAGTAACCCTTGGATTACCGTTCATTAGAACATCTGTGGATCATGGAACAGCATATGATATAGCTGGTAAAGGTATAGCAAATCCAAGAAGCTTAATAGAGGCCATTAAGCTTGCAGCGGCTCTCTCAAAGGTTTACTCCTATAGTCCAATTGGATGAGAAGGGGCTTTAGATGCGGAAAGTCATATTTGACACAAATTTTCTTTTTGTTCCACTCCAATTTAAAGTGGACATTTTTGATGAATTGGAGGCACTTATCGGAAAATTCGAGCCAATAATTCTCTCGACAACCATAGAAGAGTTAAAAAAGATTGCGAGGGAAAAATCTGAGAAAAATCGTAGAAATGCCCTAGCGGCTCTAGAGCTAGCGAAAAAATGTAAAATTTTGAAGGTTGAAAGAGGATCTGACGAAAGCTACGATGATGTTATTTTACGTATTGCAAAGGAGGGAAAATACATGGTTGCAACAAATGACAGTGAACTCAGGAGAAGGCTGAGGAAGGC
>CAYNMB010000074.1:0-4078 GCA_964398235.1 uncultured Candidatus Bathyarchaeia archaeon
GCCGCTAGGCTGGCGGAGTCAACAAAATGCTCTGGGACAATTAGATTTTTTCTAGGTTTCCGCTCATATCTGGATAGAAACACAACTTTGCCAAGCGACGTAAGTTTTTCGGCTATTTTCTCCGTTACATCAACCATTCCTTCCGCATATGCTGCTTTAATCTCAACCTGTCTGACAACTATTAGCGGTCTCCCATAATCGTATTTTACAACAGGCTTAAAATTCTTCATCCAAGCAATCTCATCAACCCCTTCAAAAAACCTTATTTTCCTCGCCCCATACTTCCGTAGACAATCTTCAGGTATCGCCCTTGAAGCAACGACAATGTCGCTTAGAGGAACGGTTAGTCTGCTCTGAGCAACTCCATGCGGAGTGTCAAACGTTAAAATTACTGGCACACCTAAGCCGAAGGCCACGCGGCATAAATCCACAGAAGTATGAGAAATGGCAACATCTGGCGGATTATCACCAAACATCTCACAGAACTTCAGCTGCCTCTTCAAACCCTCGTAAAGCCTCGTAAATTTTGAGGTTGGATCATATTTTCCAATAACCTCGAACTTTAGTCCCAAGTGCCTAGCAAGCGGAATGGTGTCCGGATGCTCCCTCAGAGTGAAGATTACTTCACAATTTTTTCTCTTTTTAAGCCGTTCGGTTATAGCCGCTCCATAGCGGACATGTTTTCCAGTACATGCATCATACCATACCCTCAACCCCATATTTAACCACCTACTTCAGCGAGATTAACACGGCTATCGCCGTTGAGAGAACAAATATGAATGATATTAATAGAACTAGCTTCCGCTCTGACGTGGGATGATAATAGGCTATTAAAGTGACAAGGCTTCTTCTATGCTCAGCCCTCAATATCGATCCATCAACCTTAAGGCTGGCTAAACGCTTAAAGAAGAAAATGTTGATCAATTTTATGGATGAATTAAAGATGTAGGGCAGTATTGAAATAGCTAATGTTTGCTCCATGTTCGCTATTATGGCATAGGAGGCTAACGTTATTCCAAACGCAAATGAACCAGTATTACCAACAAAAATCCTGCCTCTAAAATTATAGTACGCCAAAATCCATAAAACCATTAGTGGAAGATACAATAGAGACGCTTGCTCACGCCCATGAAGGATTGAGACGATAAATAAGCCGGTTAAAACTATTGATGGGCAAATCGATTCTAATCCGTTAAGTCCACCTAACTGATTCACAGTATTTGTTGTTATGGTTACAATTAATGGCGCAATCACAAAATAATATAAGGGTCCAAAATCGATTTTACCCCAAAAATATGTGCTCATTGCCGTTTCGCCTTCCCGAAGCACCATTAATGGCAGAGACGCTATGATGGGTAAAAAAGCCTTATATCTCCATCTTAAATCCGCCCAATCATCAAATAATCCCATAAATCCGCCAAAAAGTATGCATGAGGCGAAAGTTAACGCGGATAATTTATTCCAGTCCTGGAGACCCTGAATAATAAATAGATATGTAACTGAGACTAACACGTAGATTACGCCAAGCCCATTTGGAACAAGCGGTCTATTGGGTTTATGTTCGTCTCGAGCTTTAGGAAACAAATCCGCCATACTCTAAACCACTTACTAATTCATTTACGAAAGGGTTATTTAGGTTTATAGTGACCTAACATTTATTAGACTTTTTATTTAATCAAATTTACATTTAGAGAACAGAGAGTCTGATGTAAAAGTGACTGGAAATCCCATCAGGCTTCGATACTCGGGCTTTCTATTATTCACGTTTAGGCTAATTAGCGTTGGAACAGGCCTACTTTTCACGCTCATGGTTACTAGAACCATAACGCCCGAAGAGTATGGGATTTACAACAATCTTAACGACATCCTATTATATTTCACCCTAGCATCCCAAATAATCCCCTTTTGGGTTACAAGATTTATTGCCAGAGGACACCCAAACTCGTCAAAAACCGGCTTGATGGTAAATACTTCAATCGCGCTTGCTTCCGCTATAATCTACCTCATCACAATCTCAAAAATACTTGACGCCTTCCAGGTTTCAGAAAAATATTTGCTACTATATGCTGTTGGAGTATTCTTGATAATTGAAAGGTATCTACAAGCTATTTTTGAGGCTATCCTCTACCCTAAACGTCCAGAAATCATCGGCTTCGGGCTCCTAGTATCCGAAGTTAGTAAAGTGACGCTGGGCTTCATCTTGATAATGAGCTTAAAAATGGGCTTGATCGGAGCTCTAGCAAGCATTATAATTGCTTTTCTCATTCAAATATCATTCTACTTTAAAAAAACGTTTCATGAACTACATGGAAAAATTGAGTGGAACTACACTAAGGAATGGCTTAAAGCATCGTTGCTGAACATTTATGGAATCATATGCATGAGGATTCTTGCGCTTCCAAACCTATTTCTTTTCATCTTCAGTGGAGAGGTTGCAAGAGCCTATTACGGCGCATCCTCAGCAATAGCATCTATAGTAGGCTACTCATCCTCATTATCCTTCGCCCTATATCCAAGACTTCTCTCTAAAATCAATCCCAAAGACGTCTCCTTATCCATAAAAATGGTTTCATTGTTCGCCATACCCATGTGCATGGGGGCAATAGCCCTTTCCGAGCAGCTTCTATCCATACTAAACCCCTTATACGCTGTAGCCAAACCAGTCTTAATTTTAATGGCGATAAACGCCCTTATGACATCCATCTCCTCAATTTTTGACTCAGTTATAAGGGGAACGGAGAAAATGGATGTGGAGGCGAAAATCTCATTTAGGGATCTTGTAAAGAGCAAAATCTTTCTATCAATAACATTCTCATATATTCGGGCAGCAGCATTTGTGCCACTCACATATATAATTCTTTCACCTAGCACACTAGACGCCTTAGCATCAGCCTTATGGTTAACCTCAATAGGCTTAGCGTCGGCGCTACCCGTAGTAGCAGCCAAGTATTTTCTTGCACAAAAATGCCTAAAATTTGATATTCCATGGATCAGCATCGGAAAATATTTAGCTACATCATTAGTGATGGCTCTAGTCTTACATTTGATTCCAACGCCAGCGAGACTTTCAACAACATTGCTGAAGGTGGCTATCGGCGCGGCAACATATTTCTTCATACTTTTATTAATTGACGAGGATACTCGGGAAATCGTAAGGGAGACTAAGAAATTTGCCTCTAGGGAAATCTTGAATAAATAATTTTAGGGGAAAGAAGGATGAGGCTGAAAGAGAGGCTGAGAAATCTGCTTACATCTTCGGAGCTAAAAGCCCTTTACAATTCCTTTGACATTGTAGGCGACATAGCGATCATCAGAATACCGGTCAGCCTTATGGATAAAAGGCGGATAATCGCCAAAGCATTAATGGAGATCCACAGAAACGTGAAAACAGTCCTGTGTCAAGTAAGCCCGGTTTCAGGAGACTTTAGACTAAGAAGACTGGAATGGGTGTATGGTGAAAAGAAGACTGAAACCCTTCATAAGGAGCATGGATGCCTATTTAAAGTAGACTTAGCTAAATGCTATTTCTCACCAAGATTATCTTACGAGCACATGAGGATTGCCAAACAAGTAAGCCCCGGTGAAATCATAGTTAACATGTTTGCGGGCGCTGGAGGATTCTCAATAATTATTGCAAAACACTCAAAAACCAAGAAAATCTATTCTATAGACATTAATCCAGCGGCGGTTCACTACATGAAAATAAACATAAATCTAAATAATGTGACAAACATTGTTGAGCCGATAGAAGGAGACTCAAAAGAAGTAATAATGTCCAGATTGAGGGATGTTGCGGACAGAGTTCTTATGCCCCTTCCAGAAAAAGCCTACGAATACTTAGATTACGCTTTAATGGCTCTAAAGCCTGAGGGAGGCATAATCCACTACTATGATTTTGAGCACGCAAATAAAGATGAAAAACCAATTGAAAAAGTCATTAACAAGGTTTCTAATAAACTTTCCAGCCTAAATGCAGAATTCGAGGTGTTTAATTCTAGAATTGTACGAAGCGTTGGTCCAAGATGGTATCAAATCGTTTTAGACATATTCGCAAAACCAGATAAGAGTTAGATGCTGA
>CAYNMB010000074.1:4178-5791 GCA_964398235.1 uncultured Candidatus Bathyarchaeia archaeon
AACCTTGATTAGCATTGATAAACCAAAGCATTTAAGGCTTATTTTGGAAAGATTTTCGTTATGCTTATAACTCACAAGCTAGTCAAACCAATTATTTAATAGCGAAGATTGTTAAGAGGTGAAGAAGATGAAAAGGCGTTTAATGGATATTCTGGCTTGCCCAATAGACAAGCATCATCCGCTAGAGCTATACGTGTTCGAGGAAAAAGATGAAATAGTTGAGGGAATCATAGTTTGCCCGAAATGCCTACGCTGGTATCCGATAAGAGACCAAATCCCAGAAATGCTGCCAGACAATCTTAGAAATGAAAAAGATGAAATAAATTTCCTTAGAAAATGGAAGGATAAGATACCTGAAAAAATACTTTTAAATGGAAAACCATTCAACCTGAAAAACGAAATTAAAAATGAAGGCTAAAATGTTTTATTCCACACGTTAAGTATCTTCTTCGCCGTTTGAAAGTTATCTACACTTATGGAGAAAATGACGCCTGTCCTTCCACCACTTTCCTCCAATTCATTTAACACCCATCTAACCCACTCTTCAATCCCCTGATCGCCGGCGGGTCCATCAGTCCATACTAGACAGACTCTCCTCTTGCGGAATCTTTCTAGGGTTTCGCCAAGCCCGTAAAATCCGGATGGACTTCCAAACGTGAATGCCCTAACATATGGATTTGAAAGAATTTCATCTAGAATGTGCCTCCCATCCGTCACTGGGCTACAGCAGAAGTGTCCCATCCCTCCGTCAAACGGTTTCAAACATTTTTCATTGACCGGGGTGCAGAAGACTCTATAGGTTTTTGGGGAAAGCGCGACGGCTACATCCTCACATATTCTAACACCGCCTCGATCCATCCAAACATTAGGTGACCCATGCACACCTCTATCCAAGGGTTCGCCAACAATCTTCTTTTGAATAATTGAGAAATCAACGTATACTTCAGCAATCCTCTCTAGGAGATTGTGCGCAAAATCCGGATGCATATAGAAATCCTTAAAGAGCTTGGTTCCCCTTAAAAGATAAGCCGTGTCTAATGGGCTTTGAGTATCACAGAGATAGACTGAAACCCCAGTGCCCTCAAGCTTCTTAACGAAATATTCCTCAGTTTCCAAAACCACGCCCATCAAACCATCGCTATAAGGATCAGGATCCTTAAGCTCATTAATATCTGGAGGATCAGACTTTAACACGGGTTCCTTAACCCACGGCATTTGATCCGCGCCTTCACGAACAATTATTTCGCTCCCAAACCCGCTGGCAACGATCCCTACACCATAATTAGCCCTAATGCATGGTAAACCATCATCGCCGAGAAGATAATGCGAATACGCTTGGGCAAGCTGAGAAACCAGCATTTTATCCCTATCATAGAAAGTCTCCGAATACTCAAATATCGGCCAATCTTCAGGCGGTGGACAAGAAATCGAGATTGGAGGCACATCTAAAGATTCAAAATTCCAAGCTGCAGCCATCTTATCCTTAGCTTCCTCAACATGCTCCGCGTCGGCTACACTCCTGATTTTCCGTATCCATTTATCCACATCAACCATACACTAAAAACCTCCCTTAAACCCTAATAACTCTTCCACTAGAGGCAGATTTAAGCGCA
>CAYNMB010000075.1:0-4141 GCA_964398235.1 uncultured Candidatus Bathyarchaeia archaeon
GCCTATAGATTAGCGGCGTGCCTGGAGTTATATCTATATACATTTGCACCTCCTCCTTTTCACCCTCAAATTCCCTTCTGATAAAAGCCCTAAGTCTACCCCACAAAGCTATGCATTCATCAACCCAAGGCCAGCTTACATGCGCTAGAGCAAACCTTAGATCTGGAAAACTTAAGAGAACCTCGTAGTTTACCGGCCTACAGAACCTTGATGAATCCTTGAATCCGAAGAGTATTCCAGAGTGGAAGAGCACGGGAACATTGAGTTCTTCAAGCTTCCGATAAATTGGATACATGAATTCATCGTAGGGATACCAGTGATCGGGAATCATCTTAACTCCCTTGATTTCTTTGGAGGAAACAGCCCACTCTAGGATTTCTATGGCGTCTTTTAATCTTGGTTCAAGCCACATAAAAGCGATAATTCTGTCCGGGGCTTCCTTCTGAAGCCTAGCGACAAACTCCACGGATTTTCTCTGCTTCTCCGATGTAACATCAGAGTAGCTGAACTCTAAATGTCTTGTTACGCCAGCCTTCGCCTTTGGAAAAATGTCTCCCTTCTCCCGGATGCGTCCCGGATACGGTGAGAAAATTACGGCTTTATCTACTCCAGCCTTATCCATGCCCCTGAGAATTTCATCAACGGTTTCGAAGCCGGAACTATGCACATGGCAATCAATAATCAACATTAACGCCTCCCATAGATCTTAGTTGAGATTCCAATAAAACTTTAATGCATATCAGCCGAGCTAAAAGGGGCTGACAGCCATTTGAACAAAGAAGGAAAAATTTCCAAAAAACTATAATTAGCTTGCCTTATAACCATATGTTGGTGATTTATTATGATTAATAAAGTTAGGATCGGCGTCATAGGGCTGGTTCATGATCATGTCTGGAGAATATTAGATGAATTCAGGGATGTGGAGGATGCTGAAGTCCTATGTGCCGCGGATCCCAATGAGCCCTTACTGGCTAAGGCTAGGGAGATGGGTGTAAAGAGAACCTACAAATCCTATGAGGAGCTTCTTTCAAAAGAGGAGATTGATGCAGTTATAGTATACACGGAGAACAGTCGACATGCGGATGTAACTGAATTAGCCGCTGAAAGAGGATTACACGTCATGGTTGAGAAGCCCATGGCCGCAAACCTGGAGCAGGCTGAAAGAATGCTTAGAGCCTCAAGGAAGCATGGAATCAAGCTCATGGTGAATTATCCAACAGCATGGAGAGCCACCTTTAGAGAAGCCTACAAACTAGCCGAGGAGGGGCTTATTGGAAGAATTTATCAGGTGAGATATAGGGCGGCTCATGCAGGGCCAAAGGAGATAGGATGCTCCAAATATTTCTATGAGTGGCTGTATAACCGGGAGTTAAACGGAGCTGGAGCATACATGGACTACTGCTGCTATGGGGCTAACATGTGTCGATGGATTCTCGGAATGCCTGAAAAAGCCGTTGCCATTGGAGGAACATATGTTAGAGACTATTTGACGGTGGAGGATAACGCGGTGCTATTAATGGGGTATAAGAAGGCTATGGGGATAGCTGAGGCTTCATGGTCTCAGATAGGGGAGGGCGTTCCCCCAAGATATACTTTAATATTGAATGGAAGCGAAGGAGTCATAGCCGCTGGAGGAGAATTAAGGGTATTCACCGCGAAGAAGAGGGTTTGGGAGACCGTTAAGCCAACTCCATTAGAAGAGGGGCATAGAAACGCTCCAGAACACTTCGTTAAATGCATCCAACATGATAAGCCATTCGACGACATGGTTTCAGCAGAATATAATAGGGATGCCCAAGCAATTCTCGAGGCTGGACTAATCTCCATGATGGAGGACAGAGTCGTATACCTCAGCGAATTAGAAAAATAATTAGAGGGTAGAGAAATGAAAGTGATAAAGGTTGGTTTAGTTGGCTGCGGCCGAATAATGCCAGCCCACCTACACGGCTATAAGGAGCTCATAGAGAAGGGGGTTAACGTAAGAATTAAGGCTTTATGCGCAAGAAAAATCGAGGACGCCCTAAGATTCAGAAGGCGTGGGGAAGGACCTCCCCCAAGAAAGCCCGTAGGCCCTCCAGGCGATCCCCTAGCGGCTCCGCACATTTATGTTTATGATTTCCAAACCGATGTGAATGTTGAAGTATATGATGATTATAGGAAAATGCTTAGGAGCGCCGACATAGACGCCGTTGAGGTTTATACGTCTGTTTTCTCCCATCATGAAATAGCTTTAGCCAGCCTTGAGGCAGGCAAGCATGTTTTGGTTGAAAAACCTCTGGCGATAACGGTTAAAGCCGCGCGGAAAATGGTTGAAACGGCTAAAAGAAACAATAGGGTTTTAGGCGTTGCAGAGAATTCGCGATACTCCCCTCATACGAGAATGATTAAGTGGGCGATTGATAGAGGCTATATAGGGGATATACAGCTCATTTTATCTGGAAGGATAGGGGGATACTGGGCTCCAGACAAGGTGGTTGCAGAGACCCCATGGAGACATAAGAAGCTCCTAGCGGGTGGAGGAGCAACCATCGACATGGGGGTTCATTTCTTCCATTTTCTACGCTACTTCTGTGGGGAGGTTGATGAAGTATCAAGTTGGGTTGGAACCTTAGAGAAAGTTAGGTTTCTACGCGATGAGGCTGGAAAAATATTGGAGAGGGTTGAATGCGAAGTCGACGACACATTCTTCACCACAATAAAATTCAGAAATGGGGCGATAGGGCATCTCTTCTTTTCATGGGCTGGTCACGGCGAATCAGTCTCGATTCCAACAACCATATATGGAACTAGGGGATGCATTAAGGGTGACGAATTAATAATGGACAATACAAAAGTGAAGGTTAAAGATTTATTTGAGAGGGAGGCTGGCGACGAGGTTAAGAACAGATTCTTCCCATATGGGATAAGAAATCCCATGGCGCTTGAAACCCTAGAATTCTTGAGGGCTATTGAAGAGGGGCGGGAAATGGAGACCAGCGGCTGGGAGGGATTAATGGATCTAGCCGCCTCATACGCCATGATCGAATCATCCTTAATGGGAAAATCCATTAAGGTTGAGGACGTCATGCTTGGAAAAATTGGAAAATATGAGGAGGAAATCAACAGCCATTATGGGATATAGCCTAGAATAAGTCCTCCTCTTTTTTCTTTAAAATTCCTCCATTATTTTCTCCACCGGCACCATGTATACGTTGCATGTGCCCTCCATGTCGGAGGTGAATATTACGTTGGCGTCATCCGGCGTAAATATTGGATGCGGATGGCTTCTCTGCGAAAGCCATGATGTGTTATGGCGGCACAGCAACTTAAGCCTAGCAACCCCATCCTCATATTTTATAAGCGATATGTAGGCTCCTCCCTCAGCAAAGTCCTTTGAAATAAATCCTCTATCACCAACAGCGTGAGTGCATTTGCTATTAGTTTTTATATGTCCGGGACCTCGAGCCGGGTAACGATATTTCTTCAGAGCCGAGCCATCAGGGTTTACGAAGATGTCATAGTGAATCCATTCTTTAGATGAGGGTGAATCCCTCCTAGCGTATTGGGCTACAACCCTCCCATCCGATGCGAAAAACTCGTGTCCAGCCCTCTCCAAATATTTTTTCTGAACAACTAGGGGCCAGATTTCATGGGTATCCGCCCTAACAATCCACATGCGTTGAACAAGATGCCAGCGTCCCTCATGACAGAACAATATTATGTTTGGATCAACTGGAGAAATGTTAACGTGGGATATCCAGGCGGCTTCACCCCATACGGCTAGAGCCTCACGTCTAGGGAGATCTATTCTCATAACCACGCTCCGCGGTCTCTGATACATTCTCTCCAGCATGTCAGAGTATATTCGCCCCCTAAGGGTGCTTACTGGAAGATTTTCCACATATGCAAAAGCCAAGTATCTTCCATCAGGGGTTATGGAGAGGATTCCTGGCCTAAAACCCTCTGGAGCAGAATATATTACTTCAGTTTCAAAAGTGTCTATATTAACGGATTTAAGCATGTTTGAAGACCAGTAATAGGCTATTCTGTTTACGCCATCAAGGCATGGCGCATGCGGCGAAATCCAAGCATCCCCAGTTAATTGCGTAAGCTCCCCCTCACCTATATCGAGGGCATAAAGCTGCCATTGACCAGTTCTATC
>CAYNMB010000075.1:4241-5592 GCA_964398235.1 uncultured Candidatus Bathyarchaeia archaeon
TCAAATCACCTTCCGAGGGGAAAGTTTGAACGTGAAATGAGGAACATGGGGCTTGGCTTAGACATTCGATGTAGGGTTTACCGATCTTATATGCCGAATGTTAGAGTTGAGGAGAAGAGGGATGGTAGCTACCTATACACAATCTATCGCACACCCTATGGAGATCTATCAATGACTACTAGGATTGGATTAAAGTTTCAGCTTCCCGGAGGAAGCTGGATTGCTAAACATCCGGTTAAGGGAGTTGAAGATGTAAGGGCTCTAGAGTTCATAATTGAAGACACGGTTTACGAACCATACTATGAAGACTATAAGCAGATTAAAGAGGATCTTGGAGGCGATGGAATAGTAACTGTCTCAGCTGACTACACCCCCCTAATGAAGATAATTGTTCGATACATGGGTTTCAAAACCTTCGCTCTAATGCTAAAGAGGAGGCCAGACCTAATTGAAGATTTAGTGGAGAAAATTGATAGAAAATATGAGGAAATGTATAAGATTATAGCCGACAGTCCAGCCGAAATAGTTAGGGTTGGAGACAACATAGACAGCGCCCTAATATCCCCAAAATTGTTTGAAAAATACTGTCTGCCATACTACAATAAATATGCCGCCATCCTTAAGGAGAGGGGTAAAATAGTTATATCTCACATGGACGGTAGGCTTAAGGCGCTTAAGGATTTGATAGCGAAGACAAAGCTAGACGCTATAGAGGCATTCACCCCGCCACCAATGGGCGACTTACCTCCCAGGGAAGCCAAGGAAGCATGGAGGGATAAAATTGTCTGGATGAATTTTCCGGAGGCAATCTTCCTACAAGATGAGGATAGCATAAAAAAGTATGCGATTAGGCTTCTGGAGGAAATAGCTCCCGGAGTCGGCTACATAATCAGCATAACTGAGGATATTCATCCAAAACATTTGAGGAAGGGGATAAGGATTGTTACTGAAGTTCTCAGCAAGTATGGAACGCTACCAATAAAGACGCCTTTGAAATAACATGTTTTATATCAGAGTTTAACGTGCTCCAGCTCATATTGTCCCTGAATCCCCTTTATGATTCTCGTTGGCCTTCGATAAAAGCATCTGCCGAAGGACAAATGCAGCTTCATAGCCACATCTTTCCTCTCATCTATTAAATTCACCGTTTCTTTCGGATCATCAAGGAGATTGTAGAGTTCATCGGGTTGATTTTCCGGCCTATGGATGTAGCTCCAAACCTTATTTCTTACGCATCTATCCTCTGCTTCATGATAACCCGCTATTACGGCATCCCTATGCTCAACGAATTCGCCCATCAGCAGATTATAAAAGCTTTTACCGTTCATGTGTCTAGTCTCGTTCTCTAAGC
>CAYNMB010000076.1:0-5402 GCA_964398235.1 uncultured Candidatus Bathyarchaeia archaeon
GTTAAAGAATTTGGAGTTTTCCCGGTCTTAGCTCAGCAGTCGATAAGGGAGATGGAGCGAACTCAACGAACTCCCCAAGAAGTTTTAGATGATGTTTCTTGGGCAGTCTTTCAGGAAGGCTATAGAGGAGGCTTCGCCGCTGATGCTGATCATTTAAAAAAGGAAAGCCACGTGGATGCTACCTTTGCAGCTGGCTTCACAATGTACACTATTGATTGCTCAGATTACATTGATTTTGAAGCAGATAACTATAGCTTTAATGCTCTTAAGTCAAGGTTTGAGAATCTTCCATGGGATGAGATGGAATGTGATAAAAATCGTTTCATAAGGCTCTATAAGCGTAAGAGAATTGTTCTCAATATGCCGGATGGCGAAATAAAGGAGCTTAAGTTTTCTGAAGAAGATTTGTTTAGGGCTGCAGTTAAGTTTTCCCGCGCAATAATTTTTGTCACTAGGATGTATCGGCGTTTAAGAAAACTTTTTGGGCGTAGAAGATTTGATTTTGAGGTTTCAATTGATGAGACTGAAAAACCAACGACGCCCCTAGAGCATCTATTCTTAATTTCCGAGTTTAAGAGGTTTAAGGTGAAAATACATGGCTTGGCTCTGAGATTTGTTGGAAGATTTGAAAAGGCGATCGATTATATAGGGGACTTAAAGGAGTTTGAGAATTCGCTCATGGAGCACATTTTAATATCTAAGCGTTTTGGACCCTACAAAATAAGTGTTCACTCGGGTAGCGACAAATTCTCGATCTACCCGATTCTCAATAAATTAGCATCCAACATGCTTCATTTGAAAACCTCTGGAACAAGCTACCTTGAATCTTTAAGAATTGTTGCTAGACATGACCCCGCCCTCTTTAGAGAAATAGTGAAATACGGCCTAGAACACTTCCAAGAGGATCGGAAAAGCTATCATATTAGCACCGATCTATCGCTTATACCTGACCCGGATCAAGTATCCAATGAAGAATTGGAGAAAGCTTTTCTGGACAGTCCTGCTGGAAGACAGGTTCTCCACGTCACCTATGGCTCGGTTTTAACAGCGAAAGACGAGGAGGGTAGGTGGCTTTTCAGGGAGCGGATAAAAAAAGTTCTACTTGAGAATGAAGAGGAATTCTATGAAACAGTCGCCGCCCACATAAAGAGGCACATAAAGAAATGCTTCATGTAACCAACTATTTCTTAGAGGATAGAGCGATCCACTTCAATTTAATGTCCTGAAGGGTCGAATATGCGTCACTCCTTATGAAACCTCTCTTCATAAGATCTGAATCCTTGATTCTTCTTTTGGATTGTATCCACGCCCTCTTAATCATTATTTTCCTTAAGTTTAGAAATGGATGGAGTAAACTGCGGAAAACGGCTTTAGACTCCGCTATCCTTCTGCCAATTAAGGCTAGGCCGACGCCTGCTAGGAAGGTTAGCAGAATATAGGTTGCGAGACGCCATAAAAGATTCCCTACCTCATAGTTTTTAAGCATCGTATACATCCTATTTTTAACTGAATGGAAAATCTTTTTTGGATTCAGAGATTTTTCCACTCCGCCTTCATGAAGAACTATTGATGAGGGAACAAGCACTATCCTATATCCCATTAACCTAACTCTAAAGGAGAAATCTGTATCATCATCGTAAATGAAATAGTCGGGATCAAAGCCGCCAACACGCCTAAATAAATGTCGCCTAACAATACACGCGGCTGAGGAGGAGGCAAACAGTTCTAGAGTTTTTGTAATGGCGCTAGCCTTCTTCCCTCGAAGCGTATACCATGTTCCAAGAGCATCAATAGCCGCCCCCGCATGATCCATTACTTCCGGATTTTCAGCTGTAACTATTTTTGCCTGCGCGACGCCAATCTCCTCGTTTTCTTCCATAACCTTAACAAGTTCTATAAGCCATTCCTCAGTAACATAGGCGTCGTTGTCTAGAAAGGCGAGATACTTGCTTTTCGGATCCAAAATCTCTTCACTGACATTATGAGATGCTGAGGGGCCAACATCACGATTATAATGAATTAGTTTAACCCTTGGAAAATGTTTTTTAAGCCATTTTTCAATGTTCTCTGTTAAGCAGTCAACAACTATTACCTCATAGTTAGGATATTTTGTTCTCTCCAGATATTTCAAACATTTTTTAAGCTGAGAGGTGCCTTTAAAATTAATTACTATGACTGAAACCTTTGGTAAACTTTCAATGCGGTCAGCATCCATGTCCATCAAAAACCTTTAGCTAATTTTGTCAGTTAATTCAACCCATCTCCTCATATTCTCAGCCTGCGTGCTCCAAAATTTAACCTGTAACTTATTTTTAAACCATTTTCCTAGGTTTTCTGCTAAATAATCTGCTAATTCAAGATAGCAGTCAGAATAGGTTTTAGCCGATAATTCCGCCTCTTCACATATTCTCCAAACATGCTCGTTCATATCTAATCCATTCGCCTCCTTTTTTAGATCACTAAATACATTGCGTTTTCTTTTAGCATGAAATCCCAACGGTTTCCCTAGGCACATTTTATCTCCAAGATGATCTGAGATTCTTTTGAGAAATATTCCCGACCATATATCATCAAATCTGTCTACTCCCATATAATTCATGTAGAGCTGATAGAAAGCTGGAACGGCTTTTGAGAGAAAGGAAGTATTCATGCTACACACGGAGAAATAGGTGCCCTCTCCTAAAATCACTTTTTCCAGCTTTAAGCCCCTGCTTTCAATTCTACTCCATCCATCAATTCCACCGTAATGAATCAGCGTTAAGGCATCTAAATCCGGCTGCCCAGTCCAAAGCCCCATATTCAGTAGACATTTTCCTCCCTCATCCGTCCAAGTATAGTCCTCATCTCTGCAAGAGGGCGTGTATGGATGTCCTCTTGGAAAAACCTTTTCGTTCACGTTCAGGAGGAGATTATTTAATGTATTATACCATTTTCCCTTCGAATGAACAGTGGCGCCGTCTTCATTAAAGAGATTGGCTAAATGCTCTTCCACAAAGCCTTTAGAGATGTATACATCATCATCCAATTCAATTATTACATCAGCCTGCTCTTCATAGGCTACAAGAAAGCCGAATGAGGATTCCGCATGACATCTTTTAGGAATTAAATCATAGTATTTCTCAAAAGAAGATCCAAATCTATCCTTAAACCATCTCCTCCTCTCTCTTGGACCATAATATTCATGCCTAACATTAGACAATATTTTTGAATTTTTCTTTCGAATTTTACTGTCTCCTTCATCAACTACGATAAGTTTTACTTCATTATTTCCATAATCAAAACTCTTCAGGTTTGTGAGGATGTTTATTGAAGGTACAACTATGTGAATATGCATAATAATTCCTCAAGCGATCATTAACTATCACTTAAGTAAAAACATTTTTAACTTTTATGAGAATCAATATTTTCTAAGTGTCTGGTTGCAATAAAAGTGAAAAAAGCAATGAGTAAAAAACCTTATGAGCCGTTTGTTTCCATAATAGTTCCAACCCTCAATTCCGAGGAAACAATAAAGGATCTTTTAGATTCCCTAACATCGCTGGATTATAGAAAAGATAGGCTTGAAATAATAATTGTTGATGGAGGATCAACCGACAAAACAATAGAAATAGCGAGAAAATATCCAGTGAAGATCATCGAAGAAAAGCGTAGAGGAATAAATGTTGCTAGAAATGTTGGAGTAAAAGCTAGTAAGGGCGAAATCTTAGTGTTTACGGATTCCGACTGCGTTGTTCCAAAGGATTGGATCCGTAAAATAGTTGACAACTTCAGAGACAATCGCATAGGATGCCTAGGCGGCAATGCCTTAAGACATGAAGATCATCTTCTCTCCCGATATGGAGATATAAGTATAATACCGGTTCTAAGAGTATTTAAGAAACGCGAGCTATTAGATGACGTAAAGTTTTTGTTGAAGTATCCTGCTGGATGCAACATGGCTTTTAGACGGGAATCGATAGAGAGAGCCGGATTTTTTAATGAATTCATTCGCCACGGCTTCGATGAAGATGAGCTTGTGGAGCGCGTATGTAAACTAGGTTATAAAATGTTGCTGGATCCAGAAGTTATTGTCTGGCATAAACACAGAAAAAATCTAAGAGGCCTTTTAAAACAATTTTTCAATTATGGTAGAGGCGGAGGTAACCTCATTAAAATGAAGATTAAAGGAAAATTTTCGCAATGGATGTTATTAATTCTTTTCTCCTTTTTAACGTGGCTTATTTTAACGATTGTTTTAACATTGCTTTCAGTCATATTGAGCAAGATTTTCCTCATCCCCCTTCTTCTGATAACGGCGGTTCCCTTAGCTTCCCTAACAATCTTTTATATCGTTAAAGCGGCTCGAGAATTGGGGCTAAAATACTGTATTGAATCCATTACCTATCCATTAATAGACTTTCTGAGACTAATCTCCTTTAATTTAGGCATAGTTTACGGACTTCTAAGTCCTTCTAGATGAAAACTGTTAGTTTCCTCCCCACCAAGAAGATAGAGCAAGTTACGGCAGCTAAGCACTTAAGTTGATTAATGGAATAAATAAATAAGAGTGTTAGCCCCATAAAAAATAAAAAAGTGATTTCCATGATTTCATCCTCGAAGATCCTGAACCTTATTAAGCGAGCTATGAAGTTTTCCGGCCCCCATCATGCTCAATGGTTCATAACTAGGAAATGCAATTATCGATGTAGGGGCTGTAATGTTTGGATGGATCAAGACTCCGATGAGCTTTCAACCGAGGAGGTGAAGCGTGGTTTAGATATTCTGCGCGATATAGGTGTTTTAGAAATAGTTTTTTCGGGGGGAAACCCCCTCCTACGTGATGATATAGGGGAGATTTTAGATTATGCTTCCAAATATTTCATAACAACCGTTTATGATAATGGTAGTATTGCAGCGAGCAAGCTGGATGCTCTCCGCAACGTTGATTTTGTCGCGATATCACTTGACACATTGGATGAAAAGAAGAATGATTATCTTAAGGGCGTTGATGGAGCATGGGAGAAAGCTATGGAGGCTATAGATGTCCTTAAGAAAGAGGGCATTCCTGTCGGCGTTTCGCCAACAATATCGCAGATAAATCTATATGAAATAATTGATTTCACGAAATATTTTGTGAAACGCGGCATACCCGTATGGTATTGCCTCTACTCCTATGATTATTCACCTAGCAAAAGCGCATTCTCCATAGGTAGAAAAAATGATGAGTATGAAATAACGGATGGTAAAGCCCTAGCCGACATCTGCAGTTCTCTCATGGAAATGAAGAAGAAAAGCGGATACATCTATATGACTGAAAAAACCCTCAAGGTTCTGAGACATCTAGCCCTAACTGGTGAAAGATTGTGGAAGTGTAGAGCCCTCGACAATTTTTTGGTCGTCGATCAGCTAGGTAGGGTTTCGGG
>CAYNMB010000077.1:0-5370 GCA_964398235.1 uncultured Candidatus Bathyarchaeia archaeon
AGCCGTGATCCAAAACAATCCCAACTGCTATGCGGAGCTAAGCGGAACCCTAAATCCGAATAGCCCATGGCATATTCCGGAGGAAGACTTAAAGCTCCTGATAAGACTTGTCGGATCCTCTCGGATCATTTATGGAGCGGATACCCATAGCGAGGAGCAGATAAGAAGGGATATCGAATATATAAACAGCCTAGATATTAGTCGGGAGGATAAGGAGAACATACTCGGCGGCACGCTTGAATCCCTAATCCAGCGGGCCAGCAAGAAAATTTACTCGACGGTGAAATGAAGATTGCAGTGGCTAATAGCCACCATTCCTGGAAGTAAGCGATGCATCTTAATTCTTTTAACCTTAAAGAAACATAATTTATGAGATTGGATTGATGGAGGTGCGTTATTATGGTGAAACGTAAGGTGGCTGCAATTGATGGTTTGGGCAGAGTTTCCGTTATCAGGGAGGATGTTCCTAAGCCGAAGCGCGGTCAAGTGCTTGTGAAAGTTTCATGCTCGCTGATTTCCCCGGGTACTGAAATGAGGATGATAAAGAGGAGGAGGGAGAATCCTAATCCATCTGTGGGTCCACGACCATTCGGCTACCAGAATGCTGGAATAGTAGTAGATAGGGGTCCTGAATGCGAGGAAATTCCAATTGGGGTGAAAGTGTCTTGTATGGGAGCCGGATATGCTCTTCACGCAACCCATGCATGTGTGCCAAAAAATCTGGTTCAACCCATACCTGAAGGAGTTTCTTTCGAGGAGGCGGCGTTCTCCAACCTAATAGCCACAAGTCTCCAATGCATTAGAAGAGCGCAGTTGGAGATTGGAGAAAACGTTGTGATAGCGGGGTTAGGTATTGTTGGACAACTGTGCGCCCAATTCGCAAAGATTTCGGGATGCCATGTAATGGGGATGGATCTCTACCCCCTACGCTTGGAGATAGCGAGAAAATGTGGAATAGATTTGGCAGTAAATCCTAGGGAAGTGGATCCGGTTAAGGTGGCTGAAGAATTCACTAGGGGACGCGGAATCGACTGCGGGATAATAGCTTTTGGAGGGGACGCTACAGAAGCATTTAATCAGATATTAAAGATGCTTAAAAGAGCCCCCGACACTCATAGGATGGGTAGAATAGTCATGGTTGCAGGCAGAATCACCATTGAAGCCGGCGCATCCCTCGGAAACATAGATATAAGAAGCTCCGCTAGAACAGGACCAGGCTATCATGACGTTAACTGGGAGCATGGGGCAGAATATCCCCCAGTCTTTGTTCAATGGACGACCAAAAGAAATCTTGAGGAATGCTTAAGATTCATTAAGGAGGGGAAAATAAACGTTAAAAATCTGATAACGCATCGCTTCCCAATCGATGAGGCGGCAGAAGCTTGCGAACTTTTAATAAATCATCCGGAATCGGCGTTAGGGGTAATTTTGAAAATGGAGTGAAAGGGACTTTTTATGCCCGTAAAGTACGTTGAGGCTCCAGATGTTAAGAAGCGGGTTGACGAAATCATAGATAGACTAGGCTTATCCTACATAAGGAAGCAGCATGTTTTCTGCATCCGAAGCATAGGATCACGCTCAGCACGCACGGTGGCGCGGATCCATGGTTTGGGGAGAATATGGCAGAAGACCCTTAATCTTCCACCCACATATATAATAGAGGTTATTTCCGAGCGATATGATAGGCTACCCGAGGAGGAGAAGGATAAAACCCTAATCCACGAGCTACTTCACATACCTAAGGGGTTTAAAGGCGGCTTCAGACCACATAAGGGCTATATTACGCGTGGAAAAATAGAGAGTCTATACAGGGAGCTACAAAGCAAGAGAGAAAACAAACAATAACAGAATAAGGGGTGAATTTCCGTAAAAAATGGGAGTTATTTCTATGGTTTCCTTCGCTTTCAGTGAGGGCGTCACCTTACACTGCCCTAGAAATGGACGTTTTTCCTTCTTTAACAGCCCCTACTATGCCCACAGCCACTTTACTGGCGTAGATGTTTATCCTCCGCCCAAGACTTGGTATGGGGCTCCCGCCCCCTCCCCCGTCAGCGGTGAGATAGTTGGCGTAAAGCCTATAGGCTACTTCGCCAATAGAGACTTCAAATTTTCGGAGAAAGATTACGTGATTCTTCTGAGATGCTTTGAAAACTCCGATAGGGTTGCGAAGATTCTTCATGTTAAGCCTTCAGTATCTGTCGGCGATGAAGTTAAGGCTGGCGAGATGCTTGGATTCTATTTGAGGTCAGGATTCTTTCATTTCTGGACGGATCCCCACGTTCACGTAGAGATTCGTGATCCTAATGATGCCCTTCGAGCTAGAGGCGGCTATCAAATCCATAGAACCCTGCCTATAGCTGAGGACGCTGAGCCATTAGAAAAGCTAAGTGGCACCGTGATATATTGTCGACCTGAATATCTGCTCATAAGCCTAGAGGAGGAGCCAACCTATGGCTTAACCGTCAACGTTAATGGTGAAATAGGGATTCTGGAGGGCGGCATACCTCAATACGGTTTCTTCGGAGTACATTTGAACAGTAGCCCTAAACCCGGTGGCGATGTAATTCTATGTGGTAAAAAGATAGGGACTATAAAGAGGGTTTTTGGAAACATGGGTATAGCTGAATTTTCATCTCTAAAACCCTATTTGAATGGAGAGAGAATTCATTTATCCTTATATATGTATTTTCAAAATCCCCTGCTGAAGATTGTTCCTAGAAAGCCGGGTGAAATAAACCTGCGGGAAGGCGAGAGGGTTGAAATAACTTTCCATTAAACTTAAAAGGAGAAAGGAGGCTCATTTGCCTTCAGCCTTATGATCTTAGGCGGCTTAAAAATCGATTTCAAAGTAAATACTTTCACGCCATCCCTAATCGCCCTTTTCAACAATTCCGAGAATTGCGGATCAATCTTTGCATTCGGCTTTAGAACAGTCGCATCGGGCCTTTGAACCGAAAATAGGATTCCGGCTTTTAAGCCGCTTTTTGAGAGTAGACATAATTGCATTAAGTGTTTTCTTCCCCTAGCCGTCGGTGCATCTGGGAAAAGGGCTATACCATCAATCACATGGGTTACGCTTTTAACCTCAATATAGAATTTCCCCGATTTTCCTTCAAGCATTAGATCTAATCTAGTCTTTGAACCGCCTATTTTAAAGTTCTCCTTAACCACATGGTATTCGGTTAGAGTGCTGAATAGCTCTTGCTCGACGGCTTCCCTAGCCAAAGTGTTGGAGAACTTCGAGTCCACGATCACCGGGATGTCTTCATGCCGAACTGCAAAGACGCTGTAGGCGCTTTTTCTCAAGATATTTTTCCCATGTTTTCTGAGATATGCTGGATCTCCTGGGGAAAGTGCTGTCTGAAGCCTACCGGAGTTTGCCAAATGCGCTAGGGCTTTCTCATCATCAACTTCAACTAGGATCATGAAGCGATTTAGTCTTTGAATCACCTTCCCTAAAATCGGGTTAAAATCTATGGAAAATACCCCTTCCTTCATCTTTAATCAACCATCTTTTTCCCTAGATACTTAGGAAAAGGAGTGATATTAATGTCTAATCAGAGTTACTTATTTTTGAGTAGCAACTTTTTTTATTTACATCATTCATATTGGTTTCGAGAAATTGGAGGTTTCAGCTTGAAGCCCTTATATCCCGTTAAATTCGTTGAATGGCAGGAAGTCGTCGAATGGACTTGGAAGCTATCTGAGAAGATCGAGCAGTCGGACTTCATTCCAGACGTCATAGTCGCTGTTGGTCGAGGGGGACTAGTGGTCTCAAGGCTTTTATGTGATTTTCTGGATGTTGAAGTAGCGCTCATACTCCCCATTAAATGGATTGAACCCGCTAGGAGGCCTGGCGAAAAATATTTGGCTGATTTGGTTAGAGGCTGGGTTAAGGCTGTTAGGGAGGATAAATCCACAGATGAAAGTGTGGAGGAAGTAGTAAAAAGCTTGAGGACTGAAATAAAAATTGGGTTTGATGTCGATCTTTCCAGTAGAAAAGCTTTGCTTGTAGAGGAGATTGTTGCAACGGGGATGCATATGTCAATGGCTAAAGAATATGCCTATGAAAGGTGGAGAGTAAAAGATCTGAGAACAGCCACGCTTGTCTGGAAATCCTCTACTGCCCCGTTTTTCAAGCCAGACTATTATATTGTCGAGCCGAGAGGCTTTGTCTGGTTCCAGTTCCCATGGTCGAGACTAAACGATTACAAGCAGTTTCTGAGAGCCATGCTGTCCGACTTCTCCAATAAGGGAAAAAGAACATGTACAATAGAGGAGGTTAAGAGCGAATTCGCGGTTTGGTATGGATCTAAAATCGACTTCTCCTATCTAAAGAAGGCTTTAGACGCCTTAGCTAAAGAAAAGGCCATAAGATTCATAGATGAGGAGACTGTTGAGATAGTGGCGCTAGGATAGTTCTCCAAACAAAAAAGGAATTCCTTAAGCAAATCATAAGGGGACATTAATCTTCACGTAAGATTTTTAATGTTTCATGAGAATTCTTCAAAATAAGGTTTTGAGGTGTTTAATGAAGTGAGCAGGGTTGTCATTCTGAAGGGAGATGATCCCGTTGAGGTTGCTTTTAAGGCTTTGAAGATGATAGAAGGAGATTTAGATGCCGTGTTGTCTGCTCGAAAACCGATTTTAATAAAACCCAATTACATAAATGCTCAGCATCCTTCTACGGGAATAACGACCGATGGAAGAGTTATAGAGGGAATCGTGAAGTTCCTGAAGATGCATGGGAAGGAGAACATTATTATCGGTGAGGGAAGCGGTTTTTCAGACACTTTTAAAGCCTTCAAAGTTGCTGGCGTGGATAAAATAGGTGAAAGATGGGGAGTGAAGCTCATTGATTTAAATAGAGATAATTTTGTTGAAGTTTATCCTCCAAATCCGCTTTCGCTGAGGAAGGTTAAGGTGGCTGAAACAGCCCTTAAAAGCGTAATAGTAAGTGTTCCGAAGCTTAAGGTTCATAGGCTTGCGACGGTTACCCTTGGCTTAAAAAATATGATGGGAGCCCTAGCCCGTAAAGGCGTAATGCATGATGGCCACCTCAGCGAAAACATCGCGGATTTAGCCTCAGTGCTGAAGCCCAGCCTCACGGTGATTGACGGAATAATCGCCGGGGAAGTTCATGAAACAAGTGGAAGCCCAGTGAAGATGGATTTGGTCATAGCTGGAACAGATCCTGTGGCTGTTGACGCTGTGGGCGCCGCAGTTATGGGGATCCCACCTCATAGAGTGAAGCACCTTGTTTTAGCTGAGAAAAAGGGGCTTGGAACATGCAACCTAGATAAAATAGAGGTGATAGGTGAAAAAATAGAAGATGTTAAACGAAAGTTTCGGAGATCTCTTTTCTCCAAG
>CAYNMB010000078.1:0-5104 GCA_964398235.1 uncultured Candidatus Bathyarchaeia archaeon
CTTCCTCGCTTTTAATTCCGATTTCCTTCATCATTCTTTTTCTTATTTTTGGAGTATCGTTTGGCATGTATCGACTAAACACCTTGTCTTCCACCATTCTCGTAATATTCTAAAAATAGTTAGATCTTAGACATAAGTTAGCTGCCTTATTCTACTGGCATAACCATTTCTTCACCATAGTCAACTATCACCCTCATGTAGCCTCTTAGCCTTCTATCTAGATCCGGGCTGCCGGTATCCACCCTCAATTTTCTCAAGCCTCTTAACTTATGCTTTGTTGCTATGACTACTATGTTTTCTATACCAACCTCCTCTATTACTTTCGCACTTATCTGCTGATTTCCCCTGCCGAAAATGAAGCCCTGACCACCTATGGGCGTAACAATGATCTTTGACTTTTTTCCACGAATCATTTCAAGAATCTTCTTCTCATTTACATCATGCGCTATTATCCTGCCATTTAACAGCAAATCAACCCCCAACAAGGTCTTCTTTTCATCTAGGAGATCCGTGATTGTTCGAACGGTTGTTCCCGGCCCCAAGATATATATGGTGTTTGGCTCTAGGATCCTATCAATCACATAGGTTGCTATTGCCGCCTTGTTACGCAATTCATCATCAGTTGTCAAGCTAGCTACCTTTGTTCCCTGTATTAATTCAGGTTCATAGGGGATGAGCATGTATCCATAAAGTCTGGCTGAAAGCCTACCTTCCCTAAAGGCTTCCTCATCCACATCCATGACCTCAGCCTCTCTAAGCGGTAAACCCTCACGTATGAATCGGGCGAGAATATTAGCTGCAGCCTCTGGATTAACCGCGAATACGGCGCTATGCATCTTCACGCCGCTTGGAATTCCGAGAACAGGCGCTTTCATTCCAATAGCATCCATTAAATCTCTGGCGGTTCCGTCCCCACCGCAGAAAACAATGATCTTAGCATCCAACCTTACCATTTCTTTCGCAATTATTTTCGTGTCATCGGCGCTAGTCTTCTCCTTTCTTAAACCGATAACCTTATGCTTAAAATCAACTCTTTTCGCTTCTTCTTCACCCATTAATCCGGCTCCAACTAGAAGATCGATTTCTTCATCTAAGCCTAGATTCTTTAACTGTTTGAGAAAGGCTTCAGTTCTTGGGGGTGCAACCGGCTTAGCCCCCAGGGCTATAGCCCTCGCTAAAATTTCATTGCTGTCGGTTCCTTTTAATCCAACCGCCCCACCCATTCCAGCTATTGGATTAACAATTAACCCGATGGTTTTCTTACACAATTTCATTCACTGAATTCAAGGTTCATAAGAGAAATATTAAAGTTGCCTTTCAATTCACCTACACGAAAACGATCAAGATTGAACTACTTTTAAGAAAAGACATATAAGACCTATCCGTTCAAAACTATAGAAGAAGGGTTTAAGGATGAATAGAGAAGTTTTAGCTAAAGAAGCTTGGAAGCTTGAGGTTGAAAAAGGGCCTTCAGAGCATGGGCTCTATAAATTCGGCTATCTTTGGCTTGCACCCACCTTCATGAACGAGTTTTGGAAAGTTGATCCAGATAGAGGTGTGGTTGTCGATAGATTTCGGATGCCGGGCGTAGTTTGGGGCGCGCCGTGGGTGGAAAAAGATTCTCTCTACGGTGCCTCCGGCGGAGGATTTGTCAGAAAATTCGATATGGAAGGTAGGGAGATTTGGACTGTTAATCCTGGACTGGATGATTTTAAGGCTGAGGCTGTGATTGAGGCGTGGGGGCAGTACATTGCTGCTCAGTTTCCAAGAGGCTTGGCTGTTTTAGATAAGGAGAATGGAACAATTCTCTGGAGCGTGGAATGGGATCCTCAGGGACCTTTTAGTCAGGAGCCTACCTTTGATCCTGAAACCAATCTCCTATGGGTTTGTAGACCTACATCAGAGGATAATCTGGTTGCCTTCGACAAGGAGGGTAAGATTGTTTGGCGATTCACCTTACCAAGCCCGGCGACTACATACGCATGTCCCCAAATTTGGAACCGCTACCTTGCAGTTACCTGCGAGAGACATATAGTAGTCATTGACAGAATTTCTAGGAAGCTTCTTTGGAGCCTAGACTTTGGCAAAATATTTCACAGAGGCGAGGTTGCCAACGCCTTAACCGGAGGACCTAGAACGCTAACACCTGATGGAAAGCTATTAGTCTGGACCATCGACGGATTATATAACTGCTTCGATGTGGAGACAGGTGTTCTTCTCTGGCGGCTTGATCTTGGAACGCTTGGATACGCCACCAAAAAGAGCACAACCTTCTGGGGATATAGGGGAGCGATTGCTTCAGGAGGCTTAGTTATTTTTCTAGGATGTAATAATCTTCCAATGGACTCGGACAGTCCATATGGATATGACAGGAACAGACTTTTTATTCTAGACTATGAGACGGGTAAGCTTGTTTATGTGAGTGAACCAAAGTATAGGTTGGCTTGCTGCTGTAAACCCATATTGTCTAAAGGCCGAGTGGTTATAGGCACATGGTATAAGGATAGTGAAGGTAACGAGTTTCCATCCTACTACTATTGCTGGGAAATAAAAGATTCATCGGGTAAATGGATGGTTGAGGATAGGACATATGAGTGGATGGGCGGCTGGCATCACGGAGGATACCCCCTATAACAAAGAAATCTATACGTTAATGTAAAAAATGAGAAAATAGTGAGATAACTAAGTCCTTCCGCCAGCTATGGGCGGTATTATCGCTATCCTGTCGCCATCAGATAATTTCGCGTTTTCTCCACCTAAAAACTCTAAATATTGACCGTTAAGCAATATGGAGACACCGGGCTTTGACAAAATCTTTCGCACCCTGTCACCGTGCTTTGCAACGATTCTCTCGATTAATTTCTTAACTGTGGCTTCATTTTCAGAAATTTCGAACACTAGGTTTTTTCCACCTAAAATTCTCTTCAAATTCTCCTCGAGCACCAAAAGCCTAATCCTGATCATTTTTAGCCGTTTCTTCCCCTTCTCCGCCTATTTTAGGAATTTTATTGCAAACTCTAGGTCTAATTCCCTCAGCTTTTCTTCTTTAGGTTTGCCTTCCTCATCTAATCCCCGTTCAGCATAATATTCTTTAAGCATGGGCTCTAGATCAACCACCTGTCCCTTCGCAGCGCCCTCAGGCATCGGCTCCTCCAGAAATCTTCTTGGTAGTGTGTCATCCTTCCTGCTAATGCCCATCCTAACGTTAAATGTTCTCTGTAGCATCCATATTCTCTCACCGGCTTTCATCAGATCCTTTAATGTTACTTTCCATCCAGTTGTAGCCACATATAGATCCGCAAAGGTTTTCAGCGGAATCCTGCTGAAGAAGACTATGAATTTGCAGATCCCCATTGCATCAACCATTCGACATGCATCCTGCATCACTTTAACTACATGGGCTTTGCCTTCAATAGTGAAGCCGTCGAGTTTTTCGTTTATTCCAATATCTGGAAACATGTATCCTCTGGCTGGAAGCATGGAGAAGCCTCTTAAATGGCAGGCGCCTCTCTCTGAAACAGCGTATTGGAGCCCCATTTCCTTAAATCTGTATGGATTGTGCATTGGAAGTTCAAGCCCCTTGACGTGCATGGCGTATTTTTCAGCGTTCTTTCCTATTTTCTCAGCGGCTCTTTTAGATCCTTCACCCAATATGGCGCCGAATCCCTCCCTTCTGCCGATAAGATTGATCATTTCGATTATGGCCTCGTGATTCCCCCAAGTCAATTCTATGCCGCCGGTATCCTCCTTACTTATAATTCCCCTTTCATAGCATTCCATCGCGAAAGCTATTGTAGCCCCAACTGATATTGTGTCTAAACCAAACCTATTGCATAAATCGTTCGCTTTAGCTATGGATTCAAGATTATCGTTCATGCATAGGGAGCCTAGAGCCGCAATTGTTTCATATTCTGGACCATAAGTCTCTAGAGGCGCATAGGGTCCCTCGCTGATCTTTATGTATCTTCCGCAGCCGATTGGGCATGCAAAACAAGTCTTCCTTTCAATCAGAATGGTCTCAGCCATTCTTACGCCAGATATTTTTTCGGCTCCCGGAAATCTGCCCTTAGTCCAATTTTTTATAGGCAGGTTGCCCATTTCTTCAAAAGATACAACGCCCCTAGAAGTCCCATAATCGGAGAAACCCTTAAGAGTCTCCTTAGATTTTTCCACAATCTCCCTCTTAAGTTCATCAAACATTTCCGGATTGGCAACGCTTATTTTCCTTGAACCCTTCGCCGCGATGGCTTTAAGGTTTTTTGAGCCCATAACTGCGCCTAAACCGCATCTTCCAGCCGCCCTTCCATTATCGCTTATGATGCAAGCTAATCTGACAAGCTTTTCGCCAGCTGGACCAATGGAGACTACTGCGGCGTTTTTCTCACCTAAATCGCTTTTTATGGCGTCGCATGCAGTGAAAGTATCCATGCCCCAAACACTGCTTGCATCTCTAATCTCAACTCCACCCTCATGAATCCATAAATAGACTGGCTTCTCGGATTTCCCCTCAACTATAAGCATGTCGTATCCAGCGCGTTTAAGCTCGATTCCACAATTCGCCGAAAAAACGGCTTCTCCCCAAATATTCGTTAATGGAGACCTAGAAATCACTAGGGATTTACTCGCTGCTGGAGCAGTTGATCCAGTTAATGGACCAGTTGCAAAAATAAGCTTGTTTTCTGGACTGAATGGATTAACGCTTGGATCAACTTCCTCAAGCATGATCTTAGAGGCTATTCCCAAACAGCCAATCAATTTTCTCGCCAAAAGGAAATCTAAATCCTTCACATCGACTTGTCCATTAGAGAGATTAACTCTAAGGATTTTGCCAGCAAACCCTCCTGCAGCACTCAAATCCAAATCCCCTCACTACATGCCATAAAATAAAGATCACCAAACATTTTGTTATTGCTAAACAGAATAAATATTTTTTCTCAGCAATTGGAAACCAACATAAAAAAGAAACACTTAAAAAACTCAAATAAAAATTAGAAAATTGGTGGCCGCCGTAACGTAGAGGCATATGCGGGACGACGCGTCTAGCCGCGGAGCCTGGTAGCGTACAGGCCTGTGGAGCCTGGAGGCCGGGTTCAAATCCCGGCGG
>CAYNMB010000079.1:0-2686 GCA_964398235.1 uncultured Candidatus Bathyarchaeia archaeon
TTTCCCCAGCTTATGGCTTCCTCAAACGTGCATCCGGATAAGCCTCCCCAATGGGGCGCATCAGTCGTTATCTGTATGGCGTATTTGTGAGGGCGAGGCAACCCGTATTTTCCATCCTCAGTTATGCTTGCGCCAATGGCGGTTAACTGTATGAAGTCTTTTGGAACCCCCCCGCCTATGTATATTACCCCGCTGTTTTCCGCCCTTCTTTTTATCTCCACTATTTGCTCAAAATCTTTCATTTGATCAATGGTTATGTCAAATTTATCGTCAATGCGTCTATTCAATAGGTATGCTATACCGTATCCGCTATCAACTATTGCCGGGCAGAAAACCGGCACATTATTCTCGTAGGCTACTGTAATAATGCTCTTTATCCCAAGCTCTGAAAGATGTTTTCCGAAGAGATGTAGAAACTCGGCTGAAGAATATTTATAGCCTTGCTTAAGGGTTCTCATGAACTCGGCTATTAAATTCTCCATCTGTTCATACTCAAATTCGTCTGCAAACACGTCATAGAACCTGTCTATCCTATGTTTAGCGAGTTCATGATCATCTATAATGTGATGGCCTTGCCAATAGGTGCCTCCCATCGCCTCTAAAATGTCCTCAGAAATGTTTGCGCCGGTTGAAACCACCACATCGATGAAGCGTTTTTCAATAAGCCAATTAACTATCTTCCATTGGCCAGTGGTGCTCATGGATCCTGCGAGGCCGAAGAAAATTGTCACGTTATCCTTTAGCATAGCCTCCCAAGCCTCAACGACTTCACCGAGCTTTCTTCCCTGAAAGCCTGTTTTAGCCATTTCAGAGAGAAGTTCAGAAATTTTCTTCGGCGTTTTAATCTCTATGGACTTCAGCTTCTTTTTGAAGAACGGTGTAATTCTTTTATCCCGAATCATTTTTCTCTGCACTCCGATTTTTAATAAAATATTGTTTATTAAACATTAGTCTCTCATATTTAGATCTTAAGTTAATGCATGCTTTGGCTGAAATTGATAAAATAATGGTGTTATTGGGTGCTGGAGGCATATTCCTCATAGTATTCTTCTATACGTTTAACTTCGATGTCTCCTGCATGAAGTATAGCTCTATACTTAAAGGTTATTTTAGAGTTCTTCTCTAGAGTTAAAGCTCCCGGGGAGCCTGATTTGCGTTCGAAATATGAGATACCGAAGCAGTTTGCAGCGAATAGTCCATAAGCTCTTACATGCCAGTATGTAGGATGTCGAGGATTATTTGGATGATCAAGCACTGTTATGCCAGCGATGTTGCCATTAACCTTACCGGTGTAATCGCACCATCTGGCTCTTTTACCCCAACATTGAGGTTCACCTAGTCCTCCCTCAGAATTTCTTATACGTCCTCCCCCTATGGATTCCCTCATGCTGTCAGCCACTCTAAAAGATATTATTCCCCCCTCTTTAGTGTCTCCAAACGTGATGTCCATATATAATGCGTGGAACATGACTTCGTAATCTATAAGCCTAACTGTTGATGTTGTTTTCCAAAACGTAACTTTCCTATACTCCTCTAGGAGAGGCTTCTCATCTCTGGAAACCCATATATTCCTAGAGGATAATACGCATTTATCCTCGCTTAAAGCTACGAATGGAGTCTCCACACATTTTATGAATCCAGATTTATCTGCTTCACCCCACAAATCCACTCCATTAACGTCTCCATGCGCAGTCCATAGGGATCTGTGATGCACGTGGTCTGGCGGTGCGTCTCTTGTAACAAGCAGTCCTCCGGGAGCATATACGGGATAGAAATATGGTTTATGCAAATTTTTTCCATATCTGTAAACTGCTACGACTTCATCATGCTCTTTTATTTCTAGAATTCCATCCTTAACTAAACGTATAGAAAATGTCATTCTCCATGATGCCTCCCAATCAACATGATTCTAATATTCGCCAAAGAATCTTCTAAGGTTTTCTATACTTATTCTGACGGCTTCAGCTGGATTCTCTTCTCTTCTTAATATTTCAACCGACACATAGCCTTCAAATCCTATTTTCCGTAGCCCTCTAACTACAGACTTATAGTCTGCTGTACCGAAGCCGGGGCCGCCCATATTATCGTCGTTGGCATGGAAGTGGGCTAAATGTGATCCGCCCTTTTCTATCTGTTTTTCTATGGGCTCATCAACTCCCGTCATGGCGTAGACATCCAGTATAAGTTTGAATTCCGGTCTATCAACATCATTTATTAGCTTTAAAGCTTCATCCACGGTGTTTATGAAGTTTGTTAAATTCTTTCTAAGAGGCTCCATACATATGATGACGTCACGCTCTCCAGCATATTCTGAACATCTTCTGAGGATTTCTACAGCCCAATTCCATGCATCCTCAAAGGCGACGCCTGGAGGTATGCTTCTCTGAGCTGGTGAGCCGAATACGATTACTCTGCCCCCTATATCGCTACAGAAATCTACAAGGCTTTTAATGTATTCCTCCGTTTTCGCTCTAATGGAGGGATGTGGGCTTGTGAGATGTACATCCTTAACTCCTCTAAGAATCCAATGGATGCCTGCGATCTCTAAACCGAATCTTTTAGCCCCTTCTCTTATAGATCTCCTAGTATGTTCATCTATTTTTCTAACATCATCGGATATTGTGAAGGGGGCTATTTCAACGCCATCGTATCCTAGGCTGGAGACATATTTGAAAATTTTTTCTAA
>CAYNMB010000079.1:2786-5082 GCA_964398235.1 uncultured Candidatus Bathyarchaeia archaeon
GAGCTTATCAGCTTAAGTGGATCGATGTGGAGAACCGAAGAGATAATTTCGGTTTCCTTGGAGATTGGCACCCTGTTTTTATGGATTTCTATTGTCTTTTTTGATGCATAGGCAACCTCCGCTAAACCTCCCATTAAACCAGCTTCGGTTGGATCATGCATTGAGGTGACGAGCTTATTCTCAGCCAGCAATAAGGCTTCCCTAACAACGCTGACCTTTTCAAGAAATTTAGCTCCATTTTCAATAATTTCCTCCTTTACACCTTTTTCTCTAAGCAGATTTGCTAGGTCTGTACAAATTATTGAGGTTCCCTCGATGCCGGCTCCTTTAGTAACGATAACGTAATCTCCAACCTTCGCTCCCCTAGTCGTCACATAGGAATCTTTTGTGGTTAAACCTATGGCGGTTGTGCCAGCTATCGGCCTATCGATGCCGGCTGTTGTTTCCGTATGCCCGCCAATGATCATTACATCGATTTCTTTAGCGGCTCTGTCGGCTTGAGCCATTATTTTATCTATATTTTCCTCAACCTCGTTTTCAGGTAGGAAAAGGGATATTAGAAACCATCTGGGCTTGGCGCCCCTAACAGCAATGTCGTTTGAAACTATGTGGACGGCGAGCCATCCTAGGGATTTAACGGCGCCTGTAATTGCATCGTTATGGACGACTAGAACTCTTCCATCATCTAGGTCGATTATAGCGGCATCTTCACCAACCGTTGGTCCAACAATAACGTTTGGGTCAATTTTACCTAATCGGGGATAAACATATTTTAACATGAGGTTTAAGGGGAGTTTGCCAACCATTTAATGCTCCTCCATTGATGGTATGAGACACCGAATTAAATCAATATTGTTATTCATTTATATTCGCTTGAGCAAGCCTTATAAAATGTAAACTTAAATAGTCACCAGAATTAATTGAAATTTATGGAGGAGGGATTTTTGAAACTTGCATTCAGCACTTTAGGCTGTCCTAAATGGACTTTAAACCAGATCTTAGAGAATGCTGTTAAAATGGGTTTTGATGGCATTGAATTTAGGGGGCTACTGGACGACATAGACATAACTAGACGCCCGGAGTTCACCACGGAGTTCAGTAAAACTAGGCAAATGCTTATTGATCGTGGTCTCACCGTCTCTTGCCTTTCCACTTCAGCCCGCTTCGCAGTAGCGGATCCCTCCGAGAAACAGAAGAGTTTTGATGAAGTGCAGCGGTATATGGAGTTGGCTGTTAAGCTGGATTTGCCTGATGTTCCCATAATACGGGTTTTTGGGGGAAGATTTCCTAAAGGCTATAGTAGGGAGAAAATTATGGCTATTACCGCTGAAAACCTGCGGCAAATTGGAAAAAGGGCTGAAGAATACGGTGTTACCCTAGCCATTGAAACTCATGATGACTGGAGTAACTCAGCACTATGCGCCCAACTAATTTCTCAAGTAAACAATCCTAAAATACGCATATTATGGGATTTACATCACCCCTACCGATTCAACAATGAGCCTCCAGAAGTCACTTACGCTAATATAGGCAAATACACGGTGGGCATACATATTAAAGACTCAGTTTTAAACGAGAAGGGCGAACTTGTTCATGTTTTGGTTGGCGAGGGAGACGTTCCTCTAAGAAAAATGCTTGATATGCTGATACAGGGCGGCTATAGCGGCTACGCCACGCTGGAATGGGAAAAAAGATGGCATCCAGAATTACTAGAGCCTGAAATAGTATTCTCTCATTATGTTCAGAAAATGCGGGAATGGGGATTTCACGATTAACTTAAATATTTCTCCATTTTTTAGATACTGCCGAATGATTGCTTAAAGATTCTTTTAAGCTCCTTTTTGAGCGCCATGTATTTTACGCTTAATTTTTTGGCATAATGCTTTGTTACACCATATTTAATGACTTCCTTTTCAAAGTTTCTTCTAGCCTTACGGGCTTTCCAATCTATTATCAGCCAAATCATCAATAATTTAACTAAAAGGCCGGAAAAAAGGATGAATATGCTGAGAATTGCTAGAAACAGATTTAAGACTCTTTTAACCCCCAAAGACTCTCACTTTAGATTCATCCACCTTTCCTTTTCGCTCTCTATTTTTGAGAACCCTTCCTATCTCTTTTCTTTCGTCCCTATACTCTTCAATAGTTCCCCCAAATTTGTAAATGCGGAAATATAGTTTTCAGTCATTTTTATTGCGGTTTCAGGCGGCATACCAGCCTCAATGAGCTCCTTATAGAATGCTCCTGCAGCCCTACCCATCTGCCTACCAGCTTCCTCTGAAAAGACGCTGGCAAT
>CAYNMB010000080.1:0-5060 GCA_964398235.1 uncultured Candidatus Bathyarchaeia archaeon
GTCTTCTATCCCGGAAGCCAGCTTGATTAAATCCTCTTTTCCTTCAGCGTATCCTGATGCTATTAGGACGTCTCCAGCCTTAATTCTCGTGTCGGCTCTAGGTCTTATACATCTTCCGCTTCTTCTTATGGCTAGAACCCACATTCCAGTTTCCTCCGGTATGCGGGCTTCCCGCAGCGTCTTATTTACTAGCGGTGAATCCTTGCTTACCTGAATGTATGCAACGGTTTCTTCAGCTTCCTCTATGGTCATTTTGAGAACCGGATGGGGTTCAATACCTCTCAAGATGACTTCTGCTATTTCGGCTGCCGCATCCGCTATCTTTTCAGCTGAAACGCCGAGTCTTATAAGTCCGAGGATGCCTCTTACATCCTTCTTACTAAATTTGCTTGATAAAACAAGTAGTTCAAAATCTGTATGTAATTCGTCGATATGTTCCTCAAGTCTCTGCACTTCATCAGCCAATTCTTTACTGTTCAGCATTAGCGCTGAATAAGCCAAACTAATCATTAGTTCAGAGGTGCTCTTAAGTTCAACGAATCGTTCAACTATTTTCTTAAATTGTTCTTCATTCTTTAACTCTCTATAGGTTGTATCCCTGATTTTCGCGGTTCCCTCAGCTATTTTCCTAAACTCGTTTATGCCGTTTTGGGTTCCCCGTATAATTAGAATGTCGCCCTTCCAGATTTTTTCATCTTCTTCTGGATCTATTATCCAATCTTTACCCCTGCGGATAGCTATGATGTCGATTCCCATTGAGGCTAGATCCAAATCCTCTATTTTTCTCCCTATCACCGCTGATTTTTCAGAAACATTTATCTTTGCTAGTCTCTCCTCAATCCTCTCAAATATTTCAGCTATTATTGGATGCACGCCAATATCCCGTAAAACTATGATCGCTATGTCGGCTGCTGCATCCGAAATTTTATCTGTCGCCGACGCAACTTTTGTGACGCCGGAAAGCATCTTTGCATCCTCCGCATCTCTTGCAGCTATCATTGTCTCCATGTCTAAAAGGTAGGTGAGCGTGTCAACCCGCTCTTCAAGCTCCAAAACTTCCTCCGCTAAATCTTTATCATTAAACAATGCAGCTGAATAAGCTAAGTCGATCATCAGTTCCGAGAGATTCTTCATCTTTAAAAGGAGTTCTCTTACTGGAACGGGCTGATATTTCACCTTCTCTTTCGTATGCATTCCGGCTATCTCTCTCCCCTAAATTTTAAATATTTTGAGGAGAACATTTTAAACCTATCTCTTTTTAATGTAGGAGGAGAGCCGCTAGGAGGGCTATTGTCGTTATGTTGTCGGCAAGTGAGCTTTCGATTGGGATGACGAAATTATCGGGATCAAATCCTCTTTTGAAAGCTGATATGGAAATCGCGTAGGAAATAATGATCATGGCTGGAATGGCGATGAAATTTGTTATAAGCAGGGTGGAAGTGTAGCTAATGAAAGTTGAAATTTCAAGCATGCCGTTTAATAGGGCTGAGAGAATGGAGAGGATGAGAAAAATAATTATTGAAACAGTCCATGAGCTAAAGATTTGTTTTTTGATTCTCTCTAGGGATTGAATTGTGGGATCAATTAGCCCCAACGCCAGCCTCGTCGTTGTTATTGAGCCTACAACTGAGCCTACATCCCCTACAGTGTCGATTAGAGCGGGGTAAACAGTATATATTTCTCTCCTGCTTTTGACGATGAGATTTATTCTATTCAGAAAGGTTCCGGTTATGTTCACTATGAATGCCACTATCAGGAGGGTTAGGAGAACCTCCCTTAAATCCCTCATGAATTCTCCATCATGAAGATTACGTAAAAATATGAATGTGACGAGACATAGATAAGTAACGTCGATTAAAATTATTAGGTTTCTTCCAATATTGCTGAAAAGAAAGAAGAGGGAAATTGCAATCACGTAATAGCCGGTTATTATTATGTCCGCTGTCGTAGACATGATTGGATAAACGACTACATCCGGATCTAGCCCCTTCTTAAAAGATAGGAAGGATACAAGCATGTTGAAAAAAGATATGGTTAATCCAAGAGCCATTGTTGCTATCACTAAGATTATAATGGTGGCGAAGTCCGTTGCCTCTATTCCCCAGAGAAAAAAACCTAGAAGCATAGCGATTGAACTCATAAATATGCTGATCACCAAGTTTGTTGCAATTATCAATTCAATAAGCTTATAGAATTTTCTCGTGTTTCCAAAAAGTTTCGGATTTACTGTGCCTAGGTGAAGCGCTGTGCTTAATCGACCGGTGAATATTCCGCTTATCATTCCTCTAGCGCTTAAAATTGCGGGATAAAGGGCAATTATCCATGAGGAGAGACTGAAAATATGGGTTTGAGAGGCAAGGATTCCTCCCGCCACCAAGCCGGCGATGTCGAAACTAAATGATAGGAGGCACTCCTTAAATGTTTTGGAGAAAGAATCCTGAAAGGAGCTACTAGTATCCCTCATGAAGAATCACCTTGATGAGAAATATTGTCTTCCAGATGATTGAAGGTGGACTGTTGAGATCACAAAAAATCGGGGGGCATTAATGGCGGAGGATAGTGTTGTCTGCTTTAAATTGAGGCTTAGAATAAATGTTAGACCGATGTTGGTGACTCTCCTCATTCTCCGCACCTTCCATGCTGCTCATTCCGCCATAGCCCCTCCGTATACTAGTTTACGTTGCGTTTTTATGATTTAAAGAGTAAACTAATTCCTTAAATAGATTTTTGCAGTTCGGAAGAGGAAGCTTCAACCTAGTGGAGAGCGCTTATTTTTATTTATGCCTAAACCTTAAGATCAGACAAAATTAAAAAAGGGATTCTTAAAAAAGGATATTGAGCTAAATCCCAGAAAATTTAGGGGTGATAATTTGGAGACTCTTTTTTTAAGTGATGATGAAGTGAGGGAGCTTATTTCAATTAGAGAGGTTATAGATGTTGTAGAATTTGCTTTTAGGGAAAAGGGCTTAGGCCGCGTTCAAATGCCTCCAAAAATTTACTTGCATTTTGACAAGTATAATGGTGACTTGAGAGCCATGCCGTCTTATCTGGAAGAAATAGATGTTTCAGCCGTTAAAATCGTGAATGTTCATCCTGAAAATAGGGTTAAATATGGTTTGCCGACAGTTATGGCGACGATAGTTCTTGTGGATCCGAGAAACGGCTTTCCAATTGCAGTAATGGGTGGAAAAACAATCACAGATATGCGGACGGGGGCAGCTGGAGGAATAGCGGCTAAATATCTTGCAAGAAGAAACTCCAAAATCGTGGGATTTATTGGTGCTGGAGCGCAGGCGAGAACTCAATTAGCCGCCCTCCTAGAGGTGTTCGGCTCCTTTGATGAAGTTAGGGTTTGGAGCATCGATAAGACAAGAAGGAAATTTAAGGAGGAGATGGATGCGAAATATGGTCATTTATGCCGAATAGTCGCTGTGGAAAGTGCTGAAAAAGCTGTTAGAGATGCTGACATAGTGGTAACTGTAACTCCCTCAAGAAAACCTCTAGTGATGAAAGACTGGATTTCCCCGGGAACACACTTCAATTGTATAGGTGCTGATGCTCCGGGAAAGGAGGAAATAGACCCAATGATTTTAAGAGAAGCGAAAATAGTTGTCGATGACTGGGAGCAAGCATCCCACAGCGGAGAAATAAACGTTCCCCTAAGCAAGGGATTAATATCTAAAGAAAATATTTGGGCTGAACTGGGGGAAATAGTTGCTGGAAAGAAGGCTGGAAGAACAAGCGATGACGAGATAACTGTCTTTGTTTCAACTGGATTAGCGATACAAGACGCCGTGACAGCAAACCTCGTCTACAAGAAAGCGCTAGGCAACAAAGCAGGAAGATTCATAAAAATGATTTAATTTTTATTTTTTCCAAAAATATTTTTAAAAAGGTTCTTGAAAGAGGGTTAAAGGCGGAAGGTAATTGAAAGATTTAAGGCGATTTAAATGCCTAGTTGAATCTTAAGACCCGTATTCTTCCACGATCTCAGATATGCGTTTAACTCGCGTTATGTCCGCTGTGGGCGGAACCTCGTCTGAGACGCCTAATATCAGGTTGGGTGAGAATATTTCTAGCACCCTACGAGCGAATTCCTCAAGTTTTTTGAGGGGATAATCAGGTAGAAACATGGTTGCAGGTATTCCATCTATGAGGATCTTATCTCCCAAGGCTTCCTTAAGCTCCTTCAGCGTGACGTCTCCTTGAGGCTTGGGAGTTGCCGCCTCTATTCCATCGAAGTCAACCTCTTCGAGTAAGGGTAGGAGCGGTTTTAAGTATCCGTCCATGTGGATGTGGCAGAATTTCCCTTTACTATGTATCTGCTTGATCCTCTTATTATAATACGGGATTAGATATTCTTTAAACAGCCTTGGGGATGTAAGCCTAGCGTCGATGTTCTCCCCAAAGTTCAGTATTTGAACCGGCGATTCTAGAAGCTCCTTATACATTTTATCATCCCACCTTTCAATAGCCTCCATGAATTTCTCAGTCTCCCTACGATGTCGATATAACGCTACTATTGTCCTCTCAAACCCCATGTAATCGACTATAAGCCTCTGCAGAGGCGACCTTGGATAGAAGGTTTGAACGACGCCCCTAGGTCCAAAGGCTCTGTCCGCTATTTCGAATGCCTTATAGTCGAAAACAAACTCAGTGTTATCTAATATAAACTCCATCACCCTATAATCTTCAGGAGTTTTAACGGGATGTTCAATACGATATCCGTGGTGGGTAACCCTTCTCAACTTACCAATCGGAGTTTCCCATACCGTAACCCTCTCACCGGGCTTTAACCCTTTAAAGCTTTTAACCTTAATCCTACGCTCATCGACTTTTAATCTAAACAGGCTTACTCCAAGCGTCTCCTGAGGATATCTTGGGCTTGCTCTTAAGTCATCGTATATCTCGAGCATACTCATTTTTCTGTACTTTTCGGGAACGTTGCCTCTGTAGGGGCGAATAGTCTCGAAGAAATTGTCGAGAAGCTCTCTATCAGTGTAGCCTTCAGGTAGCTTATTCCTAAGCCTATTTCCATAGAACCAGTAGTAGATTCTAGG
>CAYNMB010000081.1:0-5028 GCA_964398235.1 uncultured Candidatus Bathyarchaeia archaeon
GGGTTCTTGTACCATGGCAATATGATTTTAAGGGTTAGGCTATCGCTTTCGAAGGTTTGATCCGCGAACAAATATACGGCTTTAACTGTATGTTCCCCTTCCACGTCAAAGCTGAGTTTGACGCTGTATGCTCCATTGCTATCTGTAACGCTTTCAGCGGCTTTGGAATCGTCAACCATGATCCAGACGGTTTCTCCCGCTAAGGGCATTTCAAGCAGTGTAAGTGTTCCTGAGAATTCTATTTCTTCGCCAACATTTGCCTCATTTTGGTCAGTGGTTATTGTAAGTAATGGTTCTGCCCACATCATCTCTATTTGCCTTAAGCTGTGAGTATAGTTGATGTAGACGCTATACTCCTCTTCAGAATAGCTTATTTTTGGCTTTATCATTTCGCCATCTATAAGCACTATAATCATGCCCTCAACTAGAGACTTTGGTATCGTAACATTCAAAGCGCCCTTGAGTCCTTCTAGACCCGACACTTCGATGAATAATTTGTTGTCTAAAAGAGAAGCATTAATTACTGTAGAATTTGTGTAGATTTCAACTGCATGCTTCACGCCGTTCACGGTCTTCTCAACTTCTATATAGTTAAAGCCAATTACACCGATGACATTCGGCTTCCTGCTAAACCTAAGCTTTTCTATGGCGCCTAGGTTCCTGAAGCTCCAAATAACTCTATGCCTGCCCTCCACGCGGCGCGGGCCAGCTATCTCCGCCGCAAATTCAGGCGGCACCTCCACCTCAACCATATATTCTGCATCAGAGCTTCCTTGAACAATAAATGTCAAATTCTCCATAGGTGTTATGCTTGAAACAAACCCAAGGAACCCTAAGACTTTCTGAACTGGTTTAACTCTTATGCCGGATACTTTAATCCTAAGATAGCTCTCCTCTGTCTTAAGCGAGAAGCTAAACCAATCTACATTAAATTCGCTAGTTGTAACTAGGTTAATAAGATTCTCTAGGTATTGTTCCATATGCTCCGTTGCTGGAGGTTTTCCAACACCGCTATCGCCCCCCAAGTATGGAAGTACTCTTAAAAGCTTCTCTAATATAATTGTCAGAACCTCTTTACATTGCCTTCCCAGATCGCCAGTATAGTTCATATATCCGCTGAACAGAAGCTTACATTCTTCAGGCACCCATGAGAGTCTGCCTCCAAACTTAGTCATCCAAGCGTATCTAGTTTCAGCCAGCTCTTTAATCATGTCTGAAAGATTGCCGAGAATGTATCGGTTTTCTTCCAGTAAAGGTTCTGGTTGAACGCCTGGTATAAACATCCCTTGGAGGTTTTCCATCATTTTTTCGAAACCCTCTATAAATTTGCCGCTAACTCTAATCAACACCGTAAGTGTTGCGTTTTCATTGCCAATATCAGGATCTTCAAGATCAATTTCAAAGTGTATTAATCCTTCAGATGCAGTATTTATAGTGAATTCTATAAAATCCTTAAGTATCGACCAGAATTTTACGAGGTCTTGTATCTGTTCTTTAGTAATATTTAACGCTTGATAGTAAAGGGTGGCGGTCGCTGTAGCATTTAAGGAACTATCCCCCGCCGTTAAGTTTCCATAATAGCTTAATGTTGCTTCGATTTCCACAGTCTCTGGTAAGCTGAAATTTAGACTCGCCTGCCAGGAAACTTCATCTCTGCTACCATTTCCCTCAACCTCTAGATTTAGAAGCATTTGGCTTAGAAGCTCAGCGGTCTTTGGATCCTGCGGCTCCGGAATAGCAATGAAACCAGCAAAATCTTGTCTAACTCCATTCTCAAGCGGTCTACTTGTGAAATTTATGTTTATCCTCGGCATCTGCTCAACAGAAACATTTAAGTCTCTAAGTTCAATTGCGCATAGAATTTCAGACGAGTTATCCGGATAAACCTTCAAGACAATTGTGCTATTGCCTGTAAAAGGAGGTTGCGTATTGCCATGTGCGGAAGATTGCTGATCCACATTAGTCTTAAGCGGTCTGCAAAAGCATGCAACTGCGCTAAACATCTGCGTGAACAACAGTAGGCTTATCAGAAACAAAATTAATGAAGGTCTTGTATACTTAGTTTCCATTATATTCCCCAACATTAAATAAACTAGGAAAGAATAAAAGCTTTGAGTATCGACCAACCAAGTGCTTTAGTAAAGACAATGAACTAGTTTTCAGGAAGCTACGCGCGATTTAAGAAGAGATGCATTAAGCATAGATGGCTTAAAAAGTTGCGAACCTATGCTTTATAATATTCTCCAACCTTGGCGGGCTATTTTATAAGCACTAGAAGGAAACTGGAAGTTAAAAACAGAAACAGAACTATGAAGCGCGTGCTGAGCGTTGCAAACTTAAAGAGTGCGCATCGGGTCTAAGCCACCCTAAATTCCTAAGCAAACCTTAAAATTTAGTTAGTTTTATTTAATTGAAATTCGATTTAATAAAAAAAGATTGAGGTGAGTATAATGTCTAGGAAGCCGAATATTGTGTTTATAATGTGCGATAGTATGGATGGAAGGGTTATGGGATGCATGGGGCATCCGGCAATGAAAAAAGCAACGCCCAACCTTGACAGACTTGCACGTAGGGGAACATTATTTGTGAATACCTATTCAAATAGCCCTTTGTGCGTTCCATCTAGGGCAAGTATGTGGTCTGGCCGTTATGTTCATAAATGTGAAGCCTGGAACAATTTTAAGGGTTTAGAAAAAGATACGCCTACATTTGAGACGTACTTGAAAAAAGCGGGGTATATCACAAAAATCTTTGGGAAGACGGATTATCTGTCTGGGCATCATAGTGAAAGGGCGAGGGTTAGTGCATGGTGTAGAACGCCGAATAGAACACTTTTACGGCCAACTCATGCTGTGAAAGCGCCAAAAATTATACCTGGCAGGATAGAGCGAGTACACATGAGGGATTGGCGTGATGTTGATGCATGTATAAGCTGGTTGAGGAGTGAAGCTTCTTCCATGAATGAACCGTTCATGCTTTACTTAGGAATTAGAAAACCCCATCCGGCTTATGTTACTTCCGAAGAATACATAGATATTATTGACGATGATGGTGTGGAGATTCCTCCGATCGACAAAAGCGACCATCCAGCTTTAACATACCTTAGAAAAGTTTGGATTCACCACTTTGAATTCTCCGAGGAAGTCGTCAAAAAGATTAGGAAGGTGTATTTTGCGATGATCTCCGAGGTGGACCGTATGGTCGGGAAGGTTTTAGACTGCTTAGAAGATCTAGGACTTGACGAGTCAGCATACATATTATTCACAGGCGACCATGGAGAGCATGCAATGGAGCATCAGTTAACGCATAAACAATCTTTTTACGAACCTTCAGTGAGGGTTCCGCTTATAATTGCAGGTCCGGAGGTTAGACGCGGAGCCATAGTTAAGGATTTAGTATCTCTCATCGATATTTATCCTACATTAATGGACATTGCCGGCATATCATATCCGCATGAGCTGGATGGACACTCTCTCCTCCCTCTCCTTAAGGAGGGAAAAGACGATAATAGACCAGCTTGGGTTTTTAGCGAATATCATGGGGAAGCTTCAGCTACAAGTGGCTTCATGATTCGGGAGGGATCATGGAAATACGTAGCATATGCGGGCATGCCGCCTCAGCTCTTCAATTTGGAGGATGATCCATGGGAGATCAATAATCTCGCCGATGAATGTGAGGCTAAAGCTCAAGAGATGGACAACCTACTCAGAAGCATAGTAGACTACGACGAAGTAAACCGAAGGGTTGAACAATACAATAAGGCGGCCTTCAAGGAATGGAGAAGAAAACATAAAGAAGTTGGAGACTATGAGAAACTAATGGCTAAGATCTTCTCAGGATGGGGCGTACCTGATGAGAAAATTATGCCATGGACTGAAAAAGACGAAAAAGTAATAAAAGAATGGTTAGGTGAAACCTGAATCAATAAGAAAAATATATGTTAGTCTAGTCAGCATTCATAAATCAGCTAAATGGAGGAAGTCTGATTGAGTAAGAAATTTTCTGAAAAGATTGTTGATGTTTTAGATTATGGAGTCGTCGCAGACGGTATGGAAGATAATACAAGGGCAATTCATGAAGCTATTGAAGCTTGCGCTGAGGAGGGTGGAGGAACAGTATACTTCGGACCTGGACGCTACCTTACCGGTCCAATCAATCTTAAGAGTAACATTACCTTATATGTTGATGAAGGAGCAACCGTTCTATTTAGTCGGAACTTTAATGATTATCCCCTCGTTGAAACTCGTAGAGGAGGAATACATCTTTATCAATGTTCTCCTCAAATTTTTGGTAAAGATCTCTGTAATGTTGCTATTAAGGGTAGGGGTGTTTTCGATGGTCAAGGAGACGCTTGGAGGCCTGTAAAAAGATCAAAAGTGTCAGATGAGGAGTGGCGTAGATTATTAGAATCTGGAAGGGGCGTGTTGGATGAGGATGGAAAAATATGGTGGCCTACACCCAATGCTTTAAAGGGAGCGAAACTTGTTGAGGAACTTTTGAGAAGCGGCAAGAAACCGACTAAGGAAGATTGTGAAAGCGTGCGAGAATATTTTCGTCCGCAGCTTGTTCAATTTTATAATTGTAAGAACGTAGTTTTAGAAGGTCCGACATTTCGGAATTCTCCCCAGTGGAACACGCACCTATTGTACTCTGAAAACATTAGAGTAGAGAGCGTAACTTTTCTTAATCCGTGGAATGCAGCGAATGGGGATGGTTTAGATATTGACTCTTGTCGCAACGTACTTGTCAGAAACTGTTATTTTGACGTTGGTGACGACTGTTTATGTCTCAAATCTGGAAAAGACGAGGAAGGGCGTCGAATCGGAAGGCCGACGGAAAATGTTACGGTTATGAATTGCACTATGCGTCGTGGTCACGGCGGCGTTGTGATTGGTAGCGAGATGTCTGGCGGGGTAAGAAACATTACAGTAAAGAATTGTGTATTTGACGGAACGGATAGGGGACTTCGTTTCAAAACTCAGCGTGGTCGGGGAGGGGTCGTCGAAAATGTTACGATTGAAAATATCA
>CAYNMB010000082.1:0-4987 GCA_964398235.1 uncultured Candidatus Bathyarchaeia archaeon
AATGGTGCTCCGGGCGGGATTTGAACCCGCGTCTCCGGCTCGAAAGGCCGGTATACTTGTCCGGGCTATACTACCGGAGCATATTTTAATCTATTTTTTAGCAAATTTTCTATAATGTTTTTCTTTTCCACTTGTTTTAAGTTTCGCCCATTAGGAAGTGCATTTGGGCAAGTCTGTCCATTACTTCAACTATTGCTCTTTCAATCTCATGTCTCTTAGCTTTATAGGTGTCTTCGTTGATTTTACCTTTCTTATAATCTTCGTTAAGCTTTTTTAGCTCTTTAAGCAGCTCGTCTCTCTGTTTCTCTAGGCTTTTCGCCCTATCCTTTATTTCCTCATACATTTCAGTTCACACCAATAGTCTTGTAGGAGCATTATATAAAAGGTTTTAGTTAAAAATATATATTGTTTCTGAAGGGGTTGGTGGTGGGGTTGAATCCATAATGAGCATATCTAGAATTCCGATAAAAATTTCTGTTGAGAATTTAGGTGAGGCGAAAGGCGTTTTGAAGCGTGTGCTGGCTCCAAGAACGGTTGATGCAATATCTAGAATTCTGCCGATAGAGGGGAGGGCGGCCTTATTGAATGGTGGAATTTACCTTGAGGTTCCACTTAGAATGGGTGGAGAAAAACCTAGAGGAACAGTTAAAAAAGGCGATTTGGCTTATTGGCCGTTCGGCCGCTCTTTCTGCATATTTTTTGAGGATACGCGTCCCCATACGCCGGTAAATTTGATTGGGCGGATAGTGGAGAACGTGGAGATATTTAGTGAAGTGAAGAGCGGCGTGAAAATAAGGGTTGAAAAACTTTAGATTCTCCCTCTTTATCGCGGTGTATAAATTTCTGTGTTCACTCCGCTTGAAACATGGGTTATTACGCCCTGTCGGTGAAGCTCTCTGAGAAGATTTTTTGCAACGCTTAAACGTATGTTGAAGCGGGAAGCCACAGTATATGGCGTTAAAACCCTCATTTTCCGTATCTCGTTCATCACCTTCTCGTCTTTAGGATTGGGCGGAATAATTCCACCAAACTTTCTCTCAGCACGCGTCTGCTCCCGGGCTCGAGCCCTCCTCGCCTCCTCCCTCATGGCTCTACGCTGAGCTTTCTCAGCCTGTGAAATCGATAGCTTCTTTTTTCCACCCATACTTCCCCTTCTCACCTCTAATGAGAGGATTCGTTGAGAAAAATTGATGGAAATCGAAAATTTATGTGTTTCTCTAAGCGACTGCGCTGATGTCAACCTTATGCTTGGCTTGCCAAGTCTTAACTGGCACGCCTAGTTTCTTTTCGATAAGCGGTCTATGGATGGAATTCATTGTGCAGAAGGGTATTATTCTGCCGTCGGGAGTAGCGTAGTGGATGACGCATCGTTGCACTCTCTCTAGGTCAAAGTTATATGGATCCATGAAGTGCATGGCTGATATTAGAAGCATTTTTCTATGTAGGTCTCCTAAAGCCTTGTAGGTTCCTGTTTTTAGGATGGGCCACACGTATTTTCTGAGCATGCCGAACTTAATGTAGCGTAATGCTCCTATCAGATGCATCTTTGCCTTTAGGTCATTACCTCTCTGCTTTGCCTCATAGACCTTCATCATGGCTTTCATAAATTTGTCGACGTTAACGTATCTGGTTATGGGCACAAGTTTCCCATCCTCAACAAAAACATATGTCGCCATGCCGCAGTGTGGATGCGCTGTAAACTCAACATAACGCTTGTTTTTAAGCGCTCCAACCGCCTTTGAAATTGGAACAACCGTTGGCACTGGATAAAAGTCTGAGGACTTTATTTGTCCATTTGTCTGCTCCTCAACGAGCTTTATCCAATCGGGTATGGTTATCCTCATCTTCATTCTATCTTCAGCCGGTATTCTCCCACACAGCGACACTGGCTGAAAGTTTACGCATCTTACAACATCAAAGTTTTCTACAGCAAAATTTATTATATCGCCAACCTGATGATCATTGACTCCTTTAATAAGCGTGCAGACGAGGACAATGCTGTCTATTCCCACCTTCCTACAGTTTTCAATAACTTTTTTCTTGACCTCAACCAAATCCACGCCTCTAGTAAACTTGTAGACATCTGGGGTTACTCCATCAAACTGTAGATAAATTGTGCTGACGCCGGCTTCCTTAAGGGCTTTACAGAAATCTAGGTCTGAAGCCATTCTGAGGCCGTTGGTGTCGACTTCAACGTGATCGAAGCCTAGATCCTTCGCCATTTTAACAAGCTCCGGCAGATCCTTTCTGATGGTTGGTTCTCCGCCAGAAAACTGTAGGGCTGTTGCCGGAACAGGCTTATTGCTACGTAGATTTATGAGCATTTCCTTTATTTCCTCTTTGGTTGGTTCATAAACGTAGCCGGTTGTTCCAGCGGTTGCAAAGCATACTGGGCAACGGAGGTTACATCGGTTTGTTACGTCTATTATTGCGAGCGCTGTATGCGATTTATGCTGTGGGCAGAGGCCGCAGTCATATGGGCAACCATTTTTAGTTTCGGTTCTCGGATTCTCAACTCCATCTCCTATATAATCAAAGGCTTTAGCCCTTTCATAAAGCTCGTAATCGGACCAATAAATGTCCTGAAATGAGCCGTGTTCTGGACAAGTCTTCTTTATGTAAACTTTTCCACCATCTTCGAAGACTACGGCGTCCAAAACCTTTAGGCATTCTGGACATATGCTTTTAGTCTTTTTTATCTCCCTCATTTATTCACCACTGACATGAGTATATTTCAAGAATTTGAAATTAGTTATATAAGAAGTTTTTCAAACGTTTCATACGGTGAAAAGTTGTGGATGAAATTGTAGGCGGGAACGTTAAAGCCGCTCTTAAAGAAATGGGGTTGACGGAATATGAGATAAGGGCTTATCTATATCTCTTGAAGTATGGGCTTCTAACAGCGAGCCGCCTAAGCGAGATGGCGGGCATACCCTACTCAAAAATCTATGAAGTTTTAAATTCATTGGAGCGGAAGGGATGGGTGAAAAGCCAAGAAAGTAGACCGCGGCTTTATTATCCTAAATCCCCCAGGGAAGCCCTAGAAGAGACGAGGCTGCGCATAGAAGACAAGATTAAGGCGTGGCATAGGCTGGTGCTTTCAGAGCTACAGCCACTCTATGAGAAGCGGGGAACTAGGGAGAAGCCGGACATATGGATTTTCAGGGGGATTTTAGATGCAACCGCCAGATTGAAGGAAATGATCAGTAACGCCAAGAGGGAGCTCCTCATAGCTGCACCTAAAATAGCGGTTCCCCTACTGAACACTCTTCTGCCGCATCTAAGGGATTTAAGCGATTTACAGGTAAAAATACGTGTAATGCTATGTTCTGATGGGGATAGCAGAGTTTTGAGGGAGCTTGTTGAATTTGGTGAGGTTAGGTTTAGGGATGAGATGTTCGGCGGCGGCATAATTGTTGATGGCCGTGAAGTCATGCTGGTTCTCGGCGAGTCTGAGTCATCTCTCATGATATTATGGTCGAATCACATTGACTTAGTGAGGTTTGCGAAGGATTATTTCCAGTATTTATGGGAGAACGCTAAAATTCTAGCCTAGAATGCTTTTCAGCGCTTTCTTTATGTTTTCGGCTCCCAGATAAAGTGTTTTCTTCTCGTCTTCGCTTAGATCCCACTCCAAGATCTCCTTCACACCGTTCTTGCCGAGTGCGGCTGGAACCCCTATGCTTAAATCTTTCAAGCCGTATTCTCCGTCAAGCACCGCTGAGCATACGCAGACGCCGCCTCCATCAGCAAGGATTTTCTCAATCATATTCACCGTGTTATTGGCTGGCGCATATATGGTTGCACCCTTCTTGGAAATAACTTTCAGAGCCGTTTTCCTCAGCTCCTCACGTATTTCAGCCCTCTCGCTTTCTGAGAACACTACATTTTTGCCGCCGATTTTCACCCTGCTGAAGACTGGGACTTGATTCTCCCCATGCTCGCCTATAACATAAGCCTCAACATCCAATACTGGAACTGAAAATTTTCTGCTGAGAATGCGTCTAAATCTGGCGGAGTCAAGCATGCCTGCGCTTCCAATAACCTTTCCGCGTGGAAGATTAGAGTATTTCCAGACCAGATAATTCATAATGTCTACTGGATTCGTTAAAGTTACGACTACAGGTTCCTCGCCGATTTTCCTTATGTTCAGGGCTACATCACGCACTATGTTTTTGTTTACTTCAAGCAATTCAAGCCTAGTTTTCATTTTCGGGCTTCTGGGCTTTCCAGCAGTTATAACAATTATTTCTGAATCCTCAGCGTCCCTGTAGTCTCCGGCATAAACTTTCGTGTTGTTTCTGAAGGCAATTGCCTGCGCAATATCCTCAGCATTTCCCTCAGCTAAGCTTTTAACAATATCTATGAGAACTATTTCTTCAGCGATGCCTCTGTTAGCTATCTCGTAGGCTATGCATGAGCCTAAATTACCTACGCCGATAACGGTGATCTTGCACATAAAATTTTTTAAAAGAGCTTCACGCTTAAATAGCTTGCATTTTTGGAAAATTTAAAAACGTTCATCCACAATTATATGGTGGGGATTGTTATGTCCAAAAAAATCAGAATTATAAGCGATAGAATTGGAGCCGTTGAAGCCGAGCTCCTAGAGGACAGAAACCCAAAAACAGCTGCAGCCATATGGGAAAATCTTCCCTTCGAAGCTAGAGCAAACAGATGGGGTGATGAAATATACTTTTCAATACCAGTAGAATTAGGCGAGGAAAATGCTCAGGAAACGGTTGAAGTCGGAGACATCGGATATTGGCCGCCTGGAAGAGGATTCTGCATATTTTTCGGTCCCACGCCAATAAGCCGTGGAGGCGAGATCAGACCCGCGGATCCAGTAAACGTGTTCGCTAAGGTGATTGGAGACCCCAAAGTATTCAGGAATGTTAGGCAGGGAGATAGAATCAGAATTGAGAGGGCGTAAGCTCGCATAGCCTCCTAAAATCCCGCTTCCTTCAATTTTTGTCTATTTTACAAT
>CAYNMB010000083.1:0-4604 GCA_964398235.1 uncultured Candidatus Bathyarchaeia archaeon
AACTCCGCTAACGCCACTCTAGGTCAAGTGAGGGTTGCCCTCAAAAAGCGTCTAGATATGATAGAGCAGCTCCTAGAGGCTGTTAAGAGCTACGCTAAATTTGAGAGGGAAACCTTCGAGAAGATAACGAGTTTGAGAACCGAAGTTTTCAAGGCTGGCGCCAGCGGCCTCAGTGAAATAGACCGTGAATCAAGAAGAATGCTGGGCGGCATATTAGCCGTAGCCGAGAACTATCCGGATTTAAAAACCTCGGAAACGGTTTCGAAGCTCATGGACTCCGTTAGAGACGTTGAAAACGAAATCGCTAGGCACCGATACACATATAACAATATTGTCCAAGAATACAACATCATGCTTGACACCATTCCATCAAAGTTTATAGCGGCTTCGCAGGGTATGAGCAAAATGGAGTACCTGAAGTTTGAAGAGGATGTTGAGAAAAGACCTGAAATTGAGTTTTAGGGTAGACATGTATGGGTGAAATTAAACAATTATCCACGCTTCTCATGCTTACAATTCTAGTAGGCATTGCGGGGCTGGCGTTAGCCCATTATGTTCCCGCAGTCCTCTTTATGAGCGGCGACGTAGTTGTCGAGGAGTATCATGCAACTCTATACCTTAACGGAACATTAGTTGAGGAGTATCTCTACAATATTAGAGTATCCAACAAGTATAGGATGCTCTATAGGCTCTGGGAAGCCCCAGTGTCCCTAGAAAACCTTAGCTACCCATACATTGAAGTTTTAGGCATGGAGTTTCCTGAGGGTTCTGTGGGCTATGTTAAAGATTATTTGGGCAATGTTTGGGCCTCCTCTTATCCAGAGGTGATAAATTCTCTAGCTGAATTTAATGAGGTGGGTTGCTTCAATCCATCTAGGTTTGAGGCTGGCAAGTATAGGATAAAATATGTTTTTAGGCTTCATCCGCCGATTGAATACGATGGGCACCTATGTCATTTAAACCTTAAGTTTGCTGATGAGCATTTACCCTATTTGAAAGTCGTCATAGAGGTGGAAAACAGGGATTTCATAAGAGGAGTGTATCCGCATCCCCCCTCCCTGAAGGTTATTAATGGAGATTTTCTTGTGCTTCAGGGCAGTAGCGGTAGAGATGAGCTGCTTGAGGTTGAGCTCCTCCTTAAACCGGAAATTTTAGATTTTCTGGAAGGCTTTATAGAAAACAGTGAGAATGTAGAGCAGGCGACAATTCAAGCCAACATGTTCAATTCGATTCAATATCTCTTCCTAGAAACTTTTAGAATCGCCGTCAAGATTCTGGTTTTAGCATTCCCCCTCATTCTCCTATTCCTATATCTTAGGCATGGAAGAGAGAAAAGTTTTGTTGTTCCAAAGTATTTAAGCTATGTTCCAAATCGGGAGAGGAGACCTTGGATCGTCAATCTAGTGTTTAAGAGCGATGCGCTGGATTTCGATGAGAACGGCTTCTACGCAACGCTCCTAGACCTTCATAGAAGAGGTAAAATCCAAATAACTCCTAAAGAGAATGGCTTAATTATACGCATCCTAGATTCAAATGTTGAAGATTACTATGAGAGACGGGTCTTGAAGCTTCTAAGAAAGCTTTCTTTCAGAGGGATTTTGGACACGGATAGCCTTGACATTTTGATGGAAGAATTTAAGAGAAATAGGAGGGAGCTTTCCAGCCTTATCCGAGACGTCAGATATGTGACTAGACGGCCGAGCTTCAAAGTAGCCTCAAAATTCATGGTCAGCGGTAGGAGGAGAGTTGGAATGCTCATGGTGCCGTCAGCAATATTACTCCTCATCTCCATCCTCCTATTCCTAACGCTTCCCTATATGATTCTAATAAGCCTAGACACTTTGCTGACATCAATAGTGCTCCTGATCCAATCCACAGTATCCACAGCTGCTCCCTCAACCCTCTTTGGAAGATGGAAGGGCTCCGCCTACAAAGAGAAGCTTGAATGGGACTCCTTCAGAAGATTTCTGTCAGATCTAGCCATGATAAGACGCTACGCCCCACAGGATCTTTCAATATGGGGTGAATGGCTCGTTTACGGCACATCCCTAGGAGTAGGCGACAAGGTTGTTGAGGCCATGAAAGAATTAAAAATACCCATGATCGAAGCAAATATAGCTGCAAACATGCCTCTGTTCTTCAGGCCAGTAATAGCCATTGCTCCACCCTCCGGTAAAAGAGGGGGAAGAGTAGGTGGAGGCTTTGGAGCCGGCGGAGGATTCGGCGGAGGAGGAGCCGGAGCAAGATAAAAATCACCCTCATTTTCAAATCCTCCTCAAAAAGAAGCATTTAGGATTATAGTATAGTTTCTGGGATAGCAAAATGATTTAAAGTAAAAGGAAGCATAAAATAATTATTCAAGCATCTGAACTCTTAATTTCCGGGTGCAATTTTATGAGCCAACAAAAACAGAAAAAATTTGCATTATTGTTTCCGCTGTCAGATAAGAGAAGAATGACTGCAATTATTATAGCTTTGCTGATCGTAATCTTCTCTCTGATAAGCTACGTTTACTATATTAGGCTTATCCTCCTACTCCGCGTAAAAAGAGATTTTGTGGGAATTATAAGGATTGAAGGCTACATTGAAGAACCGGGCGTGGTAAGCCACTATGTTAACGCGATAAAGGAGGCTATGCTGAATGAAAGCATAAAGGCTGTTGTACTGATCATTGATTCCGGGGGAGGCTACGCCGATTACGTTGAGGAAATATACCTAGATCTTCTGGAGCTTAAGGAGAGGAAGCCTCTAATAGCATCCGTGACCATGGCTCTTTCAGGCGGATACTATATCGCTGTGGCAGCCGATTACATTTATGTTCACCCAACCTCCATGGTTGGAAATATAGGTGTTAAGGCTTCTATGCCTCCAATCCTAATACCATCTGAAGTCTTCATTGAAAGCGGAGCCTACAAGTGGACGGGATTCCCTCTCCTAAAGTTTCCTTTCACCCTTGATCGCGCATTAGACAATTTCATCTCAGCGGTTGAAAGCAATAGGGGCGGCAAACTTAAAATCCCGCGGACAGAACTAAAGAAGGCATTAATTTATCTTGGAAGCGAAGCCGTAGAGCTAGGATTGGCTGATGAAATAGGTTCAATGGAGAAGGCCATTGAAACAGCGGCGGAAAGAGCCAACCTAACAAGCTACGGTATTGTTGAGATCAGGTCGAAGATGGATAAAGCAACCCGCCTGCAAGCCGAATCTCCAAGCAACACTTCAGGGTGGCTGGGCAGTCTAACCATAGAGAAATTAAATGCTCTTCACCCTCCACCAGCCATACATTACATTTATTTGCCGCCAGAGGTGCTCATATCGGCCTCTCAGTCCCCCTCCTTTAATCAATCCAATAATTATACGTCGGCGGCTGGAGGCAGTAGGGTTATAGTTGATCTTTCCCATGGAAATAGGGTTTCATGGTGGGTGCTGGACAAGCTGATAGTGGAGTTGGCGATGAGGAATGCAACCGTAAGTTTCCTATCTTCTTGGATGGATGTGGAGTCTCAGTTAAATAATGCTTCAGCCCTCCTAGTGGCTGCTCCAGCATCCATCTATTCAGCCGATGAAATAGAAGCCATTAAAGAATTTTTAGCTAAGGGCGGTATGCTCCTACTATTCTTCGATCCGGCTGGAGAATTCATTGGAACTCAGGGCTTATATGCTGGAATAATAGCGCCAATAAACTCGCTTTCCATAAACTTTGGGCTTTCATTTGCTAAAGGATATCTCTATGATGAAGCTGAATATTATGGAATATATCGGAACATTTACATCAGAGACTTCAAGCCCTCCTCCCTAACCCAAAACTTGAGTTCCATAGTTCTTTTCACCGCAACCCACATATATCCAGCGGATGAAGGCGTAGCTTGGACAAATAATGAAACCTACTCTTCAATGGCTGAGAAATCTGATAAATATGCGGTTATAGCCCTAAGGAAGGTTGGGAATGGAACAGTTGTAGCCATTGGAGACCTAACCTTCCTTATGGAGCCATACTGCTACGTTGAAGATAATTACAAGCTTATCGCTAACCTAGCCTCCCTCATTGCGAAAACAAAGCCTCAAGCTCCAGAGAAAGAGGAAGCAGCCGCCCAAAAGGTTACTAGACCTGATCTTCCTGTTGGAACTAGAAAGGTCTTTAGGGATGAGGTTGATGGCGAGGTGCTTAACTTCACATGGACTAAGGTTAGTGACAGGGAGATATTGATTGAAAGGGCGAATGAAACTATTCATTACTATTTAAATGAGGAGGGGGCTCTGGAAAGATGGGTGTCGGATAGAGGGGAATGCGTTTACGATGATCCAATACCTGAACCGCCCTTCCCCCTAATAAAAGGGAAGAGCTGGAGACATGAAACCAACTATACTTTGACATGGGAAGGGGCTGAATATCATGGGAGACTGTCTGAAGAAAGCGTTGTGAAAGGCTTTGAGAATGTTACAGCCGGAGATGGAAACACTTACTTCTGCGCTAAGGTGAAATATAGGCAAGAGGACGTAATCTATGCCTATGGAATGGAAATGAAAACAATCATGGATGGATACTACTGGATATCTTCGGAAGCAGGCACGGTTAAACAGGAATTCACAATCAACTACTACAG
>CAYNMB010000084.1:0-1710 GCA_964398235.1 uncultured Candidatus Bathyarchaeia archaeon
GCTTGAGGAAATCAGATTTGATGTGCTAGGTAATTTGGTTCGTTAAGCATTTAAATCCTCCAATCATCATTCTCTTTCCCAGACAAGAAACTTTTCTGAGTTTAAGTATTGTGAATATATGTCCAGCCCCTTTTTGATGAGCTTATTTCGCACAGGTTTGCCGTTTAAATCTGGGATTATGTCCTTCGCTATGTAAACTCTCCTAAATCCTTTTAACCGTGCATATTTTATGCATGCGGTGAGGGCGTATCTTTTAATCTCCTCATGTAAGGGTTTAAATCTGCCTCCCGATAAGCCTATGAAATCTATGTGAACAACGTTTTCCCCATCCTCGTCTTTACAATGAAACATTTTTACATGCCCAATCCTTCTATTATTGACGATTATTCTGAAGAACTCAGTGTATGGATCCTTCAAATATAGGGGCATGACAGGTCTCTCATCCAATGCTATACATGTTCCAGAATAGTGGCCTGTAAATAAATCCTCTAGATCTCTCTCCCAGAGTTTAAATTTAATCTGTTTTTTAGGTTTAGCTTTAGATATCGGATTATCGTTAATTCCCCTTGAAATGTAGAGAAATTCTATTGTATCTTCATATTCTCCTAGTTTCTCCTCCGGAATCTTTTGCACAGCCTCTATAAGCGAAGTTGCATCCATCTCCCTCAATATTCTCCTCTTTATTTCATTTAATTTCCTTCTCGCCCTTTTGGAAGTAATCCTCCTCTCAAATTCGAGGATTGATGCTAAGAGTCTACTTCTCCTATCCTCACCATATTTTGAAATATCTGCGCCAGCTACATACATTATGTTATTCTCCACTGGTTTTAATTCAATCAATATTTTGAACAATTCCCTTAGGGAAAATCTTGTCAAAGCCCTAAAGAAATAGGCTGTTTCAACGGGTTTAAGGTTGCACCATACTCCTCTTCTAGGCTCTATTCGGCTGATTAAATCGGGCTCCCTAAGCCGTCTTACAAGATTTGTTAAATGGTCTTCAAAGGTCTGCCTAAAACGGTTTTCTCGGGCTTCAACATGAAGTTTAACATGGTCTTTGTGGAGAAACATAGGGAATTTTATTCGGAGCATTAATAAAGCTTTTTTAGAGTTCGAAAATTCCTCTATTATTGGAACATTCAAATTTTCTGGCGGAATTAAAAGCCTGAATTCTCCCATTACTTGGATGCAGATTTTCCCCTTTCTCTCTTTAAGAAGATTGAGGAAAAAAGAATAGAAAGTCCATGAAGTCGAATCGAATGTAAGATCGAATGTAGGGTTTCCCATAGAAGTCGGAACCATAATCGTTGAGGCGATAGCCTAAATTATAGATTCCATATCCTTCATGAAGATAAATGGCTCTCTTAAAAACTCTCTCTAAAAATCTCCCAATCTCATAAACTATACCCAGCTTTTGAATGTGACTCGGCTTATATCCAAGTTTAATATCCGCCAATTTGGATTCCATGCATTACGCCATGTTTAAGTAGATTCTTTGTTCAATATATCCTTTATTTTTTGTAGCGCAAAAAGCTTCTTGCCAATTAAAGAAAACCCCTAAATGAGTTTCCCCGCATAACTAACCATTATATGGTGGTCTCATGCCTTATTTTCAATTTTTTGGAGCAGGCTGAAATAGACGCTGATGCATCAAAAATTTTTGAAGCTCTGCTGGACATGAACAACTGGTCTGTGAGAAATTTGTTCGGAGGG
>CAYNMB010000084.1:1810-4592 GCA_964398235.1 uncultured Candidatus Bathyarchaeia archaeon
AAGGGTTATGCTCCAATAACCATCAACCTCGTTGAAAAGGTTATAGATGTTGTTGAAAACGGGTCCATAAAGATGGAGTGGCATGGGGGTCTTGTTGGGAGTGTTGAATGGACTTTGCATTCTAGTAACGGTAAGACTTTAAATTTCACATTAGGGTCAAATCTAACACTTTTCTAATCACCCTATTTCTCCCTATTCCTAAGTCCTAGGAAGATTTTCTCAAAAATCATGCAATCTGGCTTTACAGGTCTTCAGAGCTACTTATCTGAAGAGAAAAGAGGTTGTAGATTCCTCCCCTAATTTCTGAGGCGCCTTGCTACGAGAATTGTGCTGTTGAAATAAAAATATCGAGAAACCTTATGTTTGTTCATCAGCCTTTTCCGTCTCTCTTCCATCATTCAACAATAAAGGGAGGAAAGAGGAGTTTGTTAGGGGATGGGATAATGGAAATAAAATTCTTTGTTCAGCTACAATTTATTGAATAAGGATGAGAGTGTTCTCGCCGAAAGCTTAGGTTGCCTATCTCTGGTGAACACTCCCTTCCTATTCAGTATGATTCTCCTAGGGCTCTGAGGAGTTCTGAAATCCGCAAAGTTCCATACGTGGAGCCCTACGATATAATCTTTTTTCGATAGAGCTTCAACGTACTTTCTAATGAAATCTGCCTGATATTCTTCAGACCACATTTGCGGAGGTTCACTATGCAGTCCTAGAATGGCGCCTGCACCAAACTCCGTAATAATTATTGGTTTATCGGGCTGTCTCCTATGAATTTCCTCCAATTCAGCTAGCATTGACTCCATGCCTTTATCTATGTCTCCATATTCAGAATACCATCCGCGATAGAAATTCAGCGATATTACATCAACGTAGTCTAGAGCAAGGTCGTTGATGCTTCTATTTGATGCGAATGTAATTGGCCTTGAGGGATCTAGTTCCCTAAAGTATGCGGATAGTTCCTTTATGGCTTCAGCAACCTCCGGCATATCGCTTTGCGGCTCATTCATGACGCTATACATTATGACGGAGGGTCTATTCTTATGCTCCTTAACCATTTCAGCAATAATCCTCTTAGCTTTAGCCAGATAATCCTTATCTCTGAAAAGCTTCGCTATCTCCTCTTTATCCATTATCCTCCGCATGCCAGAATAGCATAGCGGCGGCTCCAAAATCACTAGGAAGCCGAATTCATCTGCCATATCCAGATGCGCATTCGAGTATGGATAGTGAGATGTTCTAAATGAATTTGCACCCATCTTTCTCATGAGATAGAAATCTCTCACAAGCACTGGTCCAGGTAGATTTTTGCCGAAAATCGGATAGTCTTCATGTCTGCCAAAACCCTTTAGGAAAACGGGCTTATCGTTCACATATATTTTGCCCCCTTCAATCTTAATGCTTCTGAAGCCTATGCGTTCATAAACCGAGTCCCTCAGCATACCATTGGAATAAAGTTCCACCACTAAACCATATAGGTTAGGTTCCTCGGGGCTCCAGGGCTTAATGTCGCTGAACCTTCTTTCATAGACATATCTGCGTGAACCTACATCACTTATGGTTTCCTCATGGATGACTGAAGTCAAGTCTTTGCTGGCTAAAATTATCTTTAGGTTAACTTTCTCATCGCAGACATGATCCACCAGCACCCTTAAGTCTCCGTCCCTGCTCGTATAGACGGTTAGATCCTCAATGTAGCATTTGTCTGTAAACTCTAAATATACGGGTCTATGTATGCCTCCATAATTGAAGAAATCAAAGGCAGCTTGATTAAGGTCTATTGCTGGAGGAAAATTTTGTACGGATGGAGAATTATCTATCCTCACGACTATTCTATTGAATTCACCGAACCTCAGCTCTTTAACCGCGCACTTAAATGAGGTGAACGATCCCTCATGCTCGCCCACAAAGCTTCCATTCACCCAAACCCGCGTCTTATATCCTGCTCCCTCAAATATTATCCAAGCCAATTTCCCCTCTAATTCTCTTGGAACATGAAAGTCTTTCTGATACCAGGCTACGCCGGTGAACTGATCCCACTCTGGATTCTGCTCATTCCATGAAGCTGGAACATAGATCAAGTCATCGGATTCAAAGCCCCTGAACCATTCCTCCCGCTCACCGACAAGATCTCCATCAACCCTAAATTTCCAGAATCCCTCCAAAGATATTTTAGGTCTAAACCAGGACTTCAATCCCCCAAACCTCCAAAAATCTTCCACTACATGAAGAATATGCTAAACCACTATTTAACGAATATCGACGGAAGCGGGCGGAATTAAAGGCGTTTTTTATTTTGCCTAGAGGCCTCAGATGCGCCAGCGCCTCAGATTTAAACCTAACTAATGAAGCAAAATATGCGCTGACAAAAGGCTTTGACGTTGCATTCTCCCTCTATTTTAATTTCTTCCTAGAGAGGAGGTCCAGACGGGCTTTTTAAGATAAGAATGCTGGTTTAGCGTTAAACTGCATAACCTGATATTCAATCTTCATTTGCTTCCGATAACGTTATCTTGAAGTTGCTCCTCGTTTTTTATGGGCGTTTCACTATGGAGGTGAAGGTCCCCATAGCTTCTCTAATCCTCTTGATCCTAGCGGCGCTGATAATCGTTCATCAAATCGTGTTATGGGGATCCATCTGGAGCTGGAGGGACTTCATCCACCATGAAACACTTGTAGCCATCTGCATCCTCACAGCTCTACTACTGTTGCTTCTAGCAAACGGGAAGCTAAAGGTTAAAACTCTCAAAATATGATGCTAAACAACATCGCCCATTCATTCCAT
>CAYNMB010000085.1:0-4504 GCA_964398235.1 uncultured Candidatus Bathyarchaeia archaeon
TTTTTATTCCTTCTTTAGAAGCTTTAGAAACTCTCTCATGAATGCCGGTAAATCAGGCCAAGCCCTACTTGTAACAAGGTTTCCATCCACAACAACTTCCTGATCCACATATTCAGCTCCCGCCTGCTTCAGATCCGCTGCAACAGCCATATAGCAAGTCATCTTTCTACCCTTAGCTAATCCGTATCCAGCTATCACTAAAGGACCATGGCATATGGCTGCCACAGGCTTGTTTTTCTCGAAAAAGTGCTTTACGATGGATTCCAACTCTGAATAGGTTCTAATGTATTCGGGCGCCCTTCCACCAGGTATTATTAAACCGTCAAAATCTTCGGGATTTACATCCTTAAAAGCCGCATCAACCCAGCCGAATCTGTAGGCTGGTTTCTCAGTGTAAGTTTCCCAATCGGGTTCAAAGTCATGGACAACTGTGAAAAGAGTTTTCTTTGATGGAGCCGCTACAGTGACATCTATCCCCGCTTCCTTCAACCTCCAGAATGGATAGAAAATTTCCTGAGCCTCTACGCCATCTCCGGCTACTATTAAAACTTTAGGCAAACCTATTCCCCCAATAATAAGGTTGTCGGAAACTTTATTTAAGAATGCCCTTTTCTTCCAAAGAAAGTGGCGCTCCATTCTAGATGTCAGCCGTCAATGTTCCTCCTAGCGGAGATTGCTTTCACATTAGTCTATCCAATAGATAGTAGAATATGGTTGAGAAAACTTCGATTATAACTACAGCGGAGATTGATCCCAAGAATTCCCCAGTCAGAAGATAGGTTATTAGTATTGCCATTGGGTCCACAACTAGCCTATAAATCAAAGTTTTCTTAAGGGAGGTCTTCCAAGAACGGGAAATTGGCGAGGCATCACATCCACCTCAGTCTTCCTATACCAAGGAAAAGAAATAAGTATTTAAACTTATTGTCTCCCAACTTAAAGCCAAGAAACAGTTAATCCCGCATCTCTCCTTTTGGAAAGCCGCTTTTTTGATTCTTCTCTTTGGCTATCATGACCTCGGTGGCTTTTATGACGGCTTCAACATGATCGCCGGGCTTTATGTTCAGTTCTTCAGCAGCTTCTCTAGAAATTAGGGCTGTGATGAATGTTGGAGTCTCAATCTTAACTCTGATTTTCGCAACTACATCGCCTTTCTCAACGTTTTTGACGATTCCCCTTAAACGATTTCTTGCACTAATCTTCAAGGCTACAGCCTCCCAATACTCTTCATCCGCTAAAAGCCCGCCCACATAGGATTCTACACGCCTATACTCCTTTAGTAGGCTTCGGCCAAGCTCAGTTAGAACTGCACCGCCTCCTCCTTCTCTTCCACCCCGAAAGGTTTTAACGACCGGTTTGCCTAGCGTTTGATTAACCCTCTCAATGTAGTTCCAGACATAGCGGTAGGACATTCCAAGTTTTTCAGCCGCCTTTGAAATAGATTTATGCTCCGCTATTGCTTGAAGTATTTCTGCCCCTCCCTTACCTATGAGCGGCTTTCCCTCATGCTCCAGCCATATTTTATATGAGATTTTATCTGTTTTCTTGTGGGTGGGCATCGTTAGGGTTTTAACCGTTATGCTTATATAAGCATATCGTCGAAATATACGTCTAAACATAACGGTGGACGCCGATGATTGGGAAAATCCCATTACGGATGAAAGCAATAATCCTAGCAAGTCTGATTTCAATTATTGGAGCAATCTATTACCTTGAAGTTTTCACTAAGGAAAAAAACACTTTGGTTGTAGCAACTACAACAAGCCTCTATGATACAGGGTTGCTGGACACGATAGAAAAAGCGTTTGAAGAAAAATATTCAATAGACGTCTATTTCATATCGGTTGGAACTGGACGAGCCATTAAACTTGCCGAAAACGGCGACGCCGATGTAATTCTCGTTCATGCACCCTCCGTTGAACTGGAATTTTTAACCGGGGGATACGGCTTATGCAGAAAAATCATAGCCTACAATTTCTTTCTAATTGTGGGTCCGGGGAGCGATCCGGCTGGAATAAGAGGGTTGAATGTTACAAGCGCCCTGAAGAGAATAGTTGAGATGGGGCGTTTAGGCAAGATAAAGTGGGTTTCAAGGGGGGATGGATCCGGAACCCATAGGAAGGAGCAGGAATTGTGGAGGCTTATTGGATACGATTGGACGGTTTTGAGTGGTGAAGAATGGTTTATAGAGTCTGGTTCAGGAATGGGGAAAACCCTTCTGGTTGCTAATGAAATGGACGCCTACTTGCTAACGGATGTTGGAACCTATCTGCGATACTATAAGGAGGGGAAAATAAGCCTTAAGCCGCTTGTGGAGCAGAGTAAAGAGCTCCTAAACGTCTATAGCGTGATAGCGGTTAATCCTGAAAAAGTTAAGGGAGTGAACTTCAATAATGCAACAGTCTTCATAAAATTCCTCATATCGGATGAATGCCAAAACCTAATAGGCAATTTTGGAAAAGATGAGTATGGTGGAAGCCTATTTTATCCAGCGGTGGCCGTGCTTAAAGGGGATGAAAATCCCATAGCGGAGTGGATAAGGGAATATGCCTTCTTTAATGGAGAGGAGTGCCCGCCTGAATACTGGGATGATCATCCGGAGCTCTATCAAACAGAATCATAAGGGAGGCGATGAGCATGGCGTCGGAGATAATTGAGGGTTTAAGAAAGGCTTTAGAGCTAATTTTGTCCGGTAATCCTGAAGTTTTAGAAATCACCTTACGTTCGCTTTATGTTTCTGGAGCCGCCACCCTGCTTGCAGCTTCATGGAGCATTCCAGTGGGCTTGCTTGTTAGCCTAAAAGAGTTTAGGGGTAAAAGAATATTGAAGGGGGTGTTTAACGCTCTACTAGGGGTTCCAACCGTTGGTTTGGGTTTAATTCTCTACCTGCTTTTATCTAAAAGTGGGCCGCTCGGCGTCTTCCGCCTTCTTTATACGCCGGGAGCGATAATTTTGGGGCAGGCGATTCTAATAACGCCTATAATGGTGAGTTTTAGTGTAAGCGCCATAGAAGGCGTCGGGATGGAAATAAGGGATTTGGCTAGGACTCTAGGGGCTTCTGAAAGTGAGGTTAGTTTTACCGTATTGCGGGAGGCTTTGCAGGGCGTTTTGTTGGCGGTTATTGCGAGCTTTAATCGGGCTATAGCTGAGCTGGGCATCGCCCTCATGCTTGGCGGAAACATCGCTGGATTGACGAGAGTCTTAACTACAAGCATAGCTTTAGAGACGGCGCGCGGAAACTTTGAGTTAAGTATAGCCTTAACCATAGTGCTTTTATTGATTGTTTTCACCCTAAATTTTGCAGTAAACCTCCTTAAAAGGGAGTAGGCTATGGGTTTTCTGCTTTCATTGAGTGGAGTAACTAAGCGGTATGGGGAAGTAACTGCATTAAGCAATGTAAGCCTAAATGTTTTTGAGGGGGATCTCCTAGCGATTCTAGGCCCCAATGGAGCTGGTAAAACCACTTTATTGAAGATTATGGCTGGCATAGAAAAGCCTGATGAGGGAAAAATAATCTATAGGGGTAGGGATGTGTCAAATTCCCCTGAGCTGCTGCGGCAGAATTGCACAATGGTTTTCCAAAAGACAGTCATGTTTAACACCACGGTTTTCAATAATTTGGCTTATGGACTTAAGATCCGGGGCTTGCCTAGGGATGAGATGGAGGCGAGAATCCGTGAGGTCCTAGAGCTCGTAAAGCTTAGGGGATATGAGAACCGTCAGGCTAAAAAGCTGTCTGGGGGAGAGCAGCAGAGGGTTGCCTTGGCTAGAGCCCTAGTTTTGAGGCCTAAAATGTTGCTTTTAGATGAGCCTACAGCAAATCTTGATCCCAAAACGTCGTCTATAGTTGAAGAGGCAATACGCTATGCGAATAGGGAGCTGAAGACGACGGTTGTCATAGCCTCTCATAACATGCTTCAGGTTCAGAAAATGGCGGAGAGGGCGATTCTGCTCTTGGATGGAAGGGTGGCTGAAAAAGGAACTGTGGAGGAAATTCTTCTTAAACCCTCATTAACCATGGCTCACCTCATGGGCTTTGAGAACGTTTTTGTGGGCTATGCGAAACCAACAGGGCATGGAACAGCCATAATCGATATTGGCGACGGATTAGAAATTGAGGCGGCGATCGAAAAAGAGGGGAAGGTCACAGTTTATGTTAGGCCGGAGGACATAATTGTCTCAAAGTTTCCATTAAAGTCGAGTGCACGAAATATTCTTGAAGGCAGAGTAACTGGGATTTCTGAGGCTGGCCGAGCTGTGAGACTGAAAATTGATGCTGGAAAAATCGTTGTCAGCCAGATCACTAAGCGCTCATTTCAGGAAATGAACCTCAACATTGGAGCAAAAGTTTTCTTAACCTTTAAGGCTTCCTCGGTTCACGTAGCCTAGAAGGAGAAAAAGGAAGAGGGGAACCCGGGGTTTTAAGCCTTTTTTAGGGCTTGATTTTTCTGACGAGTATGGTGATTAAGGCGGCGGCTACAAGTACGCTACATAAGCCTATTAA
>CAYNMB010000086.1:0-4501 GCA_964398235.1 uncultured Candidatus Bathyarchaeia archaeon
GGGAATTAGCTTGCTGAAAACCCATCTATATGAGTATCATAAGAATAATGCTAGGCTCACAAACTTCGCTGGCTTCGAAATGCCGCTTTGGTATGAGGGAATTATCCCGGAACATATGGCGGTTAGAGAGTCCGTAGGGATTTTCGACGTCACGCACATGGGACGTTACTTAATTTATGGAAACGATTCTGCTAGGCTGCTTAACATAATTTTTACGCAAGACGTAAATTCGATTGAAATTGGTCAAGGAGTCTACTCACTCATCTGCAATGAAAATGGTGGAATAATTGACGATGTGGTTGTATTCAAACTTGGAAAAGATAGATTTCTAATTACCTGCAATGCCGCTAATCGCAAAAAGGATTATGAATGGATAAGCGCGCATGCGGATGGTTTCTCAGTAAATATAGAGGACTTATCGGATGAGACCGCAATGTTTGCGGTTCAGGGGCCTAGAGCGTTAGACACCTTGCAGCCAATAGTCCATGCAGATTTGAGCGGTCTAAAATATTTTTGGGGAAATACGGCGAAGATTGAAAATTTTGATGTTTTTATCAGTAGGTCTGGTTATACTGGTGAAGATGGTTTTGAAATAATATTGTGGAACACTCCGCTAGATGATCCGGAGAGGGCGTACAGTCTATGGGACATGATTCTTCAATCTGGAGAGAAATATGGCATAAAACCTTGTGGTTTAGGAGCGCGGGATACCTTGAGAATCGAGGCGGGCTATGTGCTTTATGGAAACGACATAGATGAAGCCATAACGCCGTTAGAGGCAAAGCTTGATTTCGCCGTTTGCTTTGGGAAAGACTATTTTATTGGTAGGGAGATGCTTTTAAAGCAAAAAATCGAGGGAGTTAAACGTATAAGAGTTGGAATCCGCCTATTAGAACGCGGAGTTTTAAGACCGAAATGTGAAATACGCTTAAAAGATAGGGTTATCGGCGAAGTGACAAGCGGAACTTTCTCGCCGCTTCTTAAATGCGGCATAGGCATGGGTTATGTTCCAGTAGAAAATGCGAAGCCCGGAACTTTAGTTGATGTCGTTATTAGAGGTAAGATGATTGAAGCCGTGATTTCAAAAATGCCTTTCTATGATACTGTAAAATATGGGCGGAAAAGAAAAGAGAAGTGAGGCTTATTTTTCAGCAAGACTCTTGATGAAATTTGCATATTGTTCAGCTGTCATTAAACCCTTTATTTCCTCATCTAGCGCTGATGGTTCTATCACAACCAGCCATCCCTTCTCATAGGGGGATTCATTCACGAGTTCCGGAGCCATCTTTAAAGCCTCGTTAATCTCTATAATTTTCCCGGAAATTGGTGAATAAATCTCTGAAACGGATTTGATTGATTCAACAGTTCCCATAGGCTCCATCTGCTTTACAGTAGCTCCCTTTTTCGGTATTTCGACATAAACTATTTCATGAAGGTTTTTCTGAGCGTAGTCTGTTATTCCAACTCTAACCTTTCCATCCTCTATTTTAGCCCATTCATGCTCCTTTGTATAAAGCAAGTTTCTGCGAACTTCATATCCCTCAACAAAAATGATATTTTCCGCCAATCACATCACCATTTTAAATAATTTCACTTCATCTTTTAATAGTGCCTTCGATCAAATCCTTCTTTTTCCTATACATTCTCCAACTTAAACATAGGGTTCTAGGATGGGAGGCTTTAACTTCATCAACTAAGCCTACAGATGATTTGGTGGGGGCTTCTAGAACCCTTTTAGGCTCCCGATATGATTCTTCAGAGATTGAAGATAAAATTTTAACGAAGTTGTCTAAATCTTCGATTGATGCTGATTCAGTCGGCTCTATCATCAGGGCTTCTTTAACTATTAGTGGAAAATATATGGTTGGCGGATGAACTCCATGATCAATAAGTCTTTTTGCAACATTTTTAGCCATAACCCCCTTATCCCTCTTCAAGGGGAAGCAGCTTACCACAAATTCATGTTTCCTCAACAAGCTTCCACTATAAGGAATATCGAAGCCCTTAATTTTCGAGATTTTACTCACCAAGTAATTGGTGTTCAATACTGCTATTTCAGCAACTCTTCTGAGTCCCTCAGCACCCAAAGATAAAATGTATACGAAAGCCCGCACTATGACATCAAAGTTGCCGTAGAAATCTCTAACCTTCCCTACCGTATGGGGCACATCATAATTCAAATAATATTTTTCTCCATCATATTCAATTAACGGAACTGGCAGAAAATCCTGAAGATGACTCTTAACTCCGACGGGCCCGGAGCCGGGGCCTCCGCCTCCATGGGGGGTTGAAAAAGTCTTATGCAAATTTAGGTGCACGATGTCGAAGCCCATGTCTCCGGGCCGCGTTTTTCCGAGAATAGCGTTTAGGTTAGCTCCATCATAGTAGAGAAGTCCGCCAGCCTCATGAATTATCCCAGCGATCTCTCTAATCTTCTTTTCGAAGATGCCGAGAGTATTCGGATTCGTTAACATTAGCCCCGCGGTTCTTTGGGAAACGACGCTTTTCAAGGCTTCTATGTTTATGCATCCTTCCTCATCGGTTGGTATGGTAACTACGGTGAAGCCGGCCATTGATGCGCTTGCTGGATTGGTGCCATGTGCGGAATCTGGAACTATAATCTCCCTCCTTTGCTTTAATTCGCCGTTAAGCTCATGGTAGGCTCTAATTATTGAGGTTCCGGTGAATTCGCCGTGAGCCCCTGCAGCTGGTTGAAGCGAGAATTTATCCATGCCAGTTATCTCGCATAGGAGCTCCGAAGTTTTGTACATTATTTCCAGCATGCCTTGTATCGTGTCCTCGGGCTGGTAGGGGTGAATCCATCGTACTTCATCTAGTGCGGCTAGGGCATCATTTATTTTTGGATTATATTTCATTGTGCAGCTGCCTAGCGGATAAAAGCCATTATCGATGCCGAAGTTCATTTGTGATAATCGGATGAAATGTCTGACAACCTCAACCTCGGATAGTTCCGGTAAATTTGGCTTACGTTTTCTTTTCAGCCTTTCAGGTATCTGATAGTTGGCAATAAGGTTTGGATTCACCTTTAATGCTGGGAAGGTTTGACCCCTTCTCCCTTCGCTTCCCATCTCCATTAGAAGCGGCTCAACCCATCTTGCCTGTCTAAATCCCCTCATCATGCTCCCTCTACAATAATTTTTAAAATGCTGCAAAATCTGTCTATGTCCTCTTTTGAATGAATCTCTGTTACACAGTAGAGGGAGGTTTGACCGAGTTCTGGGAATTCTTCATTTAATGGTTTTCCGCCAACAATTCCATGCTCAAGCAATTTTTTATTCAATTTCTGAACTGAAAATCCTGTCTCATCAAAGTTTACGGTGAATTCTTTAAAGTGATATGCCTTGAATAGGGGAACTTTTAATCCCCTTATTTTAGACAATTCATTTATCATGTAGGCGGTTCTAGACAATATTGCTTCGCCGAGCTCTTTGAAGCCCTCCGGTCCTAGAAGAGCCATGTATACGGCTGCTCTCAAAGCGCTTAACGCCTCATTTGTGCATATGTTTGAGGTTGCTCTATGTCTACGTATATGCTGTTCACGTGTTTGGAGAGCCAAACAAAAGGCTCTGTCTCTTCCATCAATGGTCGTTGTCATTCCAACTATTCTTCCAGGCATCTGCCTAATGAGTAAATTATCATCTCTACATGCGAAGATCCCTAGAAGAGAGCCGCCGCCATTCATGTAGTTTCCAAGAGGCTGCCCCTCTCCAATAGCTATGTCGGCTCCATAGTCTCCCGGCGGTTTTAATACGCCCAGGGATGTGGGATCAACGCCGGCAACTAGAAGCCCGCCTGCATCATGCACTATTTCGGATATTTCTTCCGGATTCTCGATTATAAAACCTAAATATGATGGATTCTCTATGTATACCCCCGCAACGTCCCTAGAGGAAACTTTATGTTTTAAATCTTCTAGGTCGATTTGACCGTTATCTGGATTTTGATGAAAAGTGAGGATTTTGATGCCGGCTGGCTTAGCATAATTTTGTAAAACTGATAATCTGCTTGGCTTAATATAGTATGGGACTAGAAACGTGTTTCTTCCAGTAACTCTGGCAGTCATTCTGGCGGCTTCTCCAAGAGCGGAGCTCCAATCATACATTGAGCAGTTGGCAACATCCATCTCTAGGAGCTCGCATATCATGCTCTGATATTCAAAGAGCGCTTGGAGAAGACCTTGGCTTATTTCCGGCTGATATGGAGTGTAACTTGTCAAAAACTCGCTTCTTGATGCTATTTCATCAACCGCGGCTGGAACATAATGGGGCCAAACACCTGCGCCAAGAAAACAGATAAGATCCTTAGCTGACTTATTCTTTTTCAGTATTCTTTCTACTTCTTTTCTAACCTCTAATTCAGAAAATGGGCCAGGTATGTTTAATGGTTTTTTGAGCTGAAGGTTTTCATCAATATCTGAGAACAGTTCTTCCTCGCTTTTAATTCCGATTTCCTTCATCATTCTTTTTCTTATTTTTGGAGT
>CAYNMB010000087.1:0-4495 GCA_964398235.1 uncultured Candidatus Bathyarchaeia archaeon
AGGCTTGTAAAAATTTCAGTTATAGGAGAAGTTTCAAGCCCTATCTTCTGGCGTTCAGCTTATAGAATCTCTTCGGAAGGAAAACCTGTCGTATTGCCGGGTGTAGGTGGCATAACATATAATATTCGCGTCGGCGATTTAGCTGTCGGCTGGATGGCGGATCACGTTGAGCCCGGCGTTAGCGTTAAAAATAAAGAGAAAGATGAACGGTATCCGGGCGGAGCTAATATGGCCTTAAACATTTTAGCATGTGTTGGAAACGAAGCTATAGTTGTTTCTGGAGACGCTAAGGGCGCTAAAGGCGTCGTGACTGGAAAGCATGGGGGAATAGAGCACGTTTTAATAGACTTTCCGACAGAAGCCATGGAGAAAATGCTTATAGGCGACAAGATTCTGATAAAGGCTTTCGGCTTAGGCCTTAAATTGCTGGATTATCCAGACATAAAAGTCATGAATGCTGACCCAAATTTCCTTGAGGCTATTGGAATAAAGCCTATGGATGATAAAATTGAGGTGCCGGTGACGCATATTATTCCCGCATCTATAATGGGCTCTGGACTAGGCGCTGATCAAACCTATTCAGGGGATTATGACATTCAGCTATTTGATGAATCTATTGTTAAGGAATATGGGTTAGAGGATTTAAGATTAGGTGATCTGGTGGCTATTCAGGACGCCGACCACTCTTATGGACGCATTTATCTTAAAGGTGCAATGACAATAGGAATAGTTGTTCATACAAATTCAGTGATCTCTGGACATGGACCTGGAGTGACAACGCTATTGACCTCTAGGACTGGAAAAATTGTTCCAAGAATTGATTCGGATGCAAATATAGCTAAAATTCTGAAACTTAGGGATGACCTAGAATCATAGAGATATGCCTCATCTTTATCTCTTAAATGTTTAAGATTTGAGTTATTGTTGGTATTTTAACAAATAGCCAGATATAGGTTGCCACCGCTAATATAAGCATTGATGCGGTGATCATTAAATAATCCCATTTATTCATTTTTAGCACGTAAAGTGATGTACGTTTCTTTGCGGCTCCCCAAGCCCTTGATTCCATTGCTTCAGCGAGCTCTAAGCTTCTTCTAATAGCGTTTACGATTAGCGGTATAAGTATAGGTATATAATTCCTTATCCTCTTCATGAAGTTTCCGCCTTCAAGCTCTAATCCTCTGGCTTTCTGCGCATCCATTATTGTTTGCGCTTCTTCGGCTAAAACTGGAATGAAACGGATTGCTGTTGTGAAGGCGAAACAAAATTCGTATGGTATGCCCATCTGTTCAAGAGATAATCCAAGCATGTCTGGAGAAGTTGTTAGGAAGAATATTGAGAACGATTCAACTAGAACTATGAATCGAATGGTCATTGCCGATGCTTGCTCCATAATAGCCGCGAATGACGTGTATCCTCCATAAAAGTATAAGGAGACAACGTTCATAACGAAAATCATTGTCGCGAATAGTAATGAAGCCCTAATTAAGCGAAGCCATTCTCTCCAAACCTTCGCCACTAGGACAAGAGGCATCTGCGAGAAAAATAGAATTAGAAGAGGAATCAGCTGATTGAAGAAAACTGCTATAACAAATATCATAAGCGTGTAAACGAATTTAGCTCTAGGGTCAATTCTATGTATAGGTGAAGAAACATTCTTAAATCTCAAGCCATCAAACATGCTCATCTCCTTAACCCCCAAACTTCTCAAGAATTATGTCCCTAGCTTCGTAAACATCTATAACGTTCCTCGGAAAACCTAGATCATTAAGATTCAAGAAAACTTGGGTTATTTCTGGAAGTAAGAGCGATGTTTTGGCAATTGCATCCGGATCAGTTAATACTTCCCTAGCGGGGCCATCAGCCACTATTCTTCCATCAGCCATTAAAACAACTCTCGGCTTACATTCGACAACAAATTCTATATCATGAGTAACTATAACGATTGTTCTCTCCTGCTGTTTCATTTGAACAATAAATTGACGTAATTTTTCCTTCTGGTTTCTGTCCTGACCTATTGTCGGCTCATCGAGAACAAGTATTTTCGGATTCCAAGCGAGGACGGATGCCAAAGCAACCCTTTTCTTCTCTCCTCCACTCAGCATGAATGGCGAGGCCTTCCTGTATCTTGTAAGATCTAGGAGATTCAGCGCCCACTCAATCCTTTCTTCAATTGTTTTTTCATCAAAACCAAAGTTTTTAAGAGCGAAGGCTATTTCATCCTCAACTGTTTCGCTAAATAGCTGGTGATCTGGATTTTGGAAGACGAAGCCAACTTTTCTGGCCAAAGTTGCAACGCTCGCCTCCCTAGTGTCAACTCCGTCTACAAGCACTCTGCCTCTCGTGGGTTTTAGCAGTCCGTTAAAATGTTTGACGAGAGTTGTCTTTCCAGCACCATTCTGTCCCATTATTGCAACGAATTCTCCGTCACTTATCTCCAGAGAAACTCCTTTTAGGGCTTCAACACCATTAGGATATGTGAAATAAACGTTTTCAACCTTTATCAAGCGTGAGCGCCTCCATTATTTCCTCTGAAGCCTCCTCCGGACTTAACGGAACTCTATCCAGATGTATTCCAGCTCTATTGAGTAACATGTAAAGTTTGACCACTTTAGGTATTCCAACACCAACCAGCGTTGTCTCATCCTCTAAGAAAATTTTCCTTGGGTCGCCGTCTAGGATTATTCGCCCCTCATTCATAACCATCACTCGATTGGCGTATCTCGCCGCCAAATCCAATCTATGCTCCACAAGAATTATAGTTATCTTAAGATTCTTGTTCAACTGGTTAATGACTTCCAGAATGTTTTTGGCGCTTAACGGATCTAGAAAGGATGTCGGTTCATCAAGGACTATGACCTCAGGTTGCATTGCAAGCACAGAGGCTATCGCAACACGCTGCTTCTGTCCCCCTGAAAGTTCGAAGGGAGCCTTATTCCTCAGAGCATATGTTCCCGTAACCTTAAGAGCCCAGTCCACCCTCCTTTGTATTTCATCCCTAGGCAATCCAAGATTTTCTAAACCAAATGCCACGTCTCTTTCAACAGTTAATGCGAAAAGCTGGTTTTCTGGATTTTGAAAAACAAGTCCAACATGTTGCGCCAGTTCGTAAATTGCATGCTCAGTTGTTTTCAGTCCTGCAACAAATATTTCTCCCTCAAGGTTTCCGCCATAAAAATGTGGGATAAGCCCATTAAAGCATCTGCAAAGCGTCGTTTTTCCACATCCGCTTGGCCCAGTTAAAAGTACAAATTCCCCCTTCTCTACTTTAAGATTAATGTTCTTAAAGGCTGGGCTGTTGGCATAAGGATATGTGTAAGTTAAGTCTCTTGCCTCAATTATAGGCATGTCTAGTTACACCTTAGCTACTCATCTTAAGGTTTCTTAAAAAGCAATGATTAATATAAATTAAATGTTTATACACTTGAAATTGTTTATATATTGAATCAGCGGAAAATTTTTAGAACTCGGAAAATCGCTGAACGGCGGTTGCGTGCACTTGAGGATAAGATGGAAAAGCGGTCTACTGATAGAATATAGGGGAACTAAAGTAATTTTTGATCCGCAGTCCAAGCATCCAAGATGCGAGTTTATCTTTATAACACATGCTCACTCAGATCACGCAGCCGCCTTTAGAGCTAGTTATTTATCAAAATTTTCTTCCGAAGAAACGATGAGTCTTGTATCATTGAATGGTATTAGAATCAGAGGCTGGCAACCCGTAAAAGAGAAAGAGAAATTTAAAATAGATGATATTGAAATTACGCCATATTCGTCTGGACATGTTTTAGGCTCTTACGAGTTTGAGATCACGACACCCGATGGAACGGTTTTGTTCACCGGAGACTTAAATACACGGCGGTCAAGAATTATTAAGCCAGCTGAACCAATAAAATGCGATGTTCTCGTCCTAGACTCAACTTTTGGCTCCCCTAGATTCGTCTTTCCATCCGACGAAGTCATTGCTGAAGATATGATCAATTGGGCAAACAAGTCTTTAAGGGAGGGTAAAATCCCGGTCTTTAAAACCGATTCCCTTGGCAATGCGCAGGAAATAATACGCATATTTAATAAATATACTAATGTTCCGGTGATTTCCCATTGGAGAGTTTCAAGAATTAATAAGGTGTATGAGGCTTATGGACATAGAATGAAATATATTGACATGAAGTCTGAGGAGGCTTATAATCTTATATCACGTAAAAGCGCGGTTATAGTTGCGCCAAAGCGTTTTAAATCTACCCATCACCCAAATTTTAAGTCAGCGATAGTTTCAGGCTGGGCTGTAAGACTCCGATGCACCTCATTCCCATTAAGCGATCACGCCGACTTCCCAAGCCTAATTAACTTTGTTAGCGAATGCGATCCAAAAATAGTCTTAACTTATCATGGAAGCAGCTTTTTTAATAACGTTTTAGCAAAATACATTGAGAAAAAGCTTGGAATAAAATCTTATCCGGCTAATTTGATTACAACAAGCTTTTCGTCAAAATAG
>CAYNMB010000088.1:0-4392 GCA_964398235.1 uncultured Candidatus Bathyarchaeia archaeon
GAAAGCCTGTGGCCCATTATGGGCCGCATGGGTTCGAATCCCATCCCCGGCGCCAATAAAAATGCTTGATTTTTGCCTAATTTTAGCATTAAACAAACTTTGCTTATTCATATAATCTATCTATTGGACGCGTCTTTTTCTATGGATTTCAGAAAATTCACAGTTTTCTTGAGGCTAAGCGCTATATTATTTCCCATAATGGCTTCAAGGCTTAGATAACCGTTATAGCCTACGCTCCTCAATTTCTTCATAATTCTTACCCAATCTAAATTTCCTGTTCCCGGTATGCCTCTATTGTCATCAGCTACATGAATATATCCGATATGTTTTGATGCTTTTTCAATTGCTTTATAGATGTTTTTCTCTTCTAAAGAAGCATGATAAGTGTCGAAAAGTATCTTCATTTTTTCTGACCCTAGTTTTTCTACAATTTCTATGGCTTCATTAACAGAATTTATTAAATTTGTTATAGATCGATTCATTGGTTCAATGTAGATGTTTAAATTAAGGTTTTCAGCATGCCTATTTAATTGGGAGAGGGAGTCAATTAATTTTTTCATGCAGATGTTATATAGCTCCTTTTTAGGGCATTTTCCACGAATTAACCCTATAACTATGCCGTTAGACTTAAGTTTATAAGCGATCTTCATATGTTCATGTAATATTTTTATGGCTTTCTCTCTTTCATTATCAGAAGCGCTTAAACTAAATCCATACCTTAGATAAGAAAGCCCGGTTGAAATAACTGGTATTTCGAGAGCTTTCTCTTCAACTTCTTTGATAACTTCATTTGAATCTACAAGCATTGGGTCAGAAATGTTAATTTCAACTCCATCATATCCTAGCTCCTTTAAAAGGCTTACAATATCTGCTAGAGCCCCAGTCAACACGACATTAAAGTCAATTTTTATTTCAGGCGGAGTTAATGCATATACTGCCGCATATTTCAAAAAAGACACCTGAAAAGCCTTTTTAGAAAAATTTCTAGGGTTTTATTAATATTTTTCCATCAATCCTTTTACTTCCTCTTTCAAAGGCATCTAAACCTTGTGAAAGCCTATATCGACTTGTAATAATCCTCCTTAGTACATTTATTTTGCCTGAAGCCATGAGTCTTATCACATTTCCAAAGGTGCCGCTGGAATGCCCTTGACTTCCTATGATCTGCGCTTTTTTTACCTGCAAATTCTCTAAATATACTTCTACTGGCAATGGCGCTCTACCTATTTGGATGATTTTTCCTCCAATAGATAGACTACGTAGCATCTGTGGCAACAACTCATGGGGTGCGCCAGCTGCCTCTACATGTACATCGACCCCTTCTCCACTCGTTAATTCAAGTATTTTTTCATATGGTTCAACATTCTTCTTTTCTAGTTCCACTGGATCTAAAACATGGTCTGCTCCTACAAGCTTAGCCAGATTCTTTCTTACTGAACTAATTTCCAATGCTATAACCTTAGTTGCTCCAGCGGACTTTGCTAGGGCTATTGCCGCTAAACCTATCGGTCCGGCCCCCCATACCGTTACATATGCGCCTGGTTTGAATCCTCCTCCCCTGATGAAAATTGCTCTGTAGGAAACGGAGGTAGGCTCTACGAGGCTCCCTAATTCAAGGGCGCTTTCATCACTTCTAAGGGCACTTCTTATTGCGTTTATGCTCCAAACATATTTTTCTTTAACTTTAACGTATTCTGCATGGGAACCGTCTATCGTGAAACCTAGCTCCCCATAATTTATTTCTGCCGGGTCATTAAGCTTAAGGCAGTGATCAAAGTCTCCAGATCTGCATACGGTGCATATTCCACACCAGAGCATCTCCTCCGATGTTACTAAATCTCCAGGCTTCACGTTCTTTACAGATGAACCTACTTCTTCAACTATGCCTGCAAATTCGTGTCCAAGAATAACGGGAAACCTTGTTAAACCTGGATATAATATGTATCCATCGCCATCGGTTTCAACCATATGAAGGTCGCTTCCACAGATCCCTGAGGCCTTAACCTTAATTAATACCTCATCCTCGCATCTAATCTCGGGTTTTGGTAGCTCTTCTAAACGTAGTTTAGGGTTTTTCCAAACGTTATTTCCTTCGCGAACTTTATGGGTTTTTATTTCATCCTCAGAAAGCGTATAGTTTGATCTGGGATTAAAATCTGCATAGAGCTTAAGTCCGAGCACTACGTCACCTCCCTCCCTTTTTCCAATTTTTAGATAAATTTCTCTATTCATTTATTGCCTATTAATGGTTATAATACTTCCACTTTTTCGCGTTCTTGAAAAGATTTCCAACAGGCTTCTCCTATTTTAACGGCTCTATATCCATCATGCTCATTAACTTCTGGACGTTTATCTTCAATAATTGATGTAATGAAATGGTTGAGTTCTCTAGTATATGCGTCGTAAAATCTTTTTTCAAACCACTTTAAACCTTCAAATAAAATTCCATCTTTTCTACCTACTGCGAACAAATTTTCATATGGGGAACCAATGTATATTGTGCCTTTATCTCCATAAATTTCGGTTTTAAGTTCATATCCAAAAACGGATTTCCTTGCACCATGAATAAAGCCTTGTGCATTATTAACAAACCTAAATAGCACGGAAACAACGTCTAAGTCACCCTTCCTTCCGATTTCCTCATATATGTAATTGCCGCCATAAACGAAAACTTCCTTTATTTCAGAAGATAAAAGCCAGCATGCCATGTCAAAGTCATGTGATAACATGTCAAGAAAAATTCCTCCGCTTAATTTTGGATCTGAAGCCCAGCCGGGAGGCGCTTCCGGGTCTCTAGCGATATTTACAAAAGCTATTGTTTTGCCTATTCCTCCCTCTTTAATGATGCTTTTAGCCCTCCTGTACTGCTCATCAAATCTTCTCATATATCCCACCTGTAGCTTTAGCTTCATTTTCTCGACAGCTTTTACAACCTCTTCAGCTTCTTCAGAGGACACAGTCATAGGTTTCTCCACAAACACGTGTTTCCCAGCTTCCAGTGACTGAATTATCTGTTCTTTATGCAAATAAGTAGGAGTAGCTATAATGACAGCGTCAATTCTAGAATCTTTTAGCATCGAATCAAAAGACGTGTAGTAATCTACGTTTAATCTTTTACTAATGTTTCTTGCAAGGGGTTCCACTATATCTGAGACTCCAATAAGCCTAGCATTTTTCACTTTTCCAGTAGCAATCGCCTCTGCATGGAGTCTACCTATTCTGCCAAGGCCAACCACCCCTACATGCACAGCTTTGCCCACCCTTTAAGCCTCCTTTTTAACCTTTCATGAGCCTTGAACCTTCACTAGGTTTCAGATACTCGTAGTCTTTAACGTCAATCCACGTTTGTGGAAGAACGCCGGGTGGATAAGTTTCCTTAAGCCACTTAACAAATTCAATCATTCTTTTTATAGCGGTATCCACTAGGACTTTTCCCTTACTTTGGTCCGCAAATTTAGGCCAACCAACATATCCCTTAGGATAATGGTAGAGTTCCGGCGGATTGCTTACATCATACCAATTGAATGATTTATCTGGAAACACGTTGCCAGCGGAATTAATCCACCTAGCTGGTATCATCCTAACAACGCCCCACTCTTCCCTCTTTAAAGCTTCTCTATCAATCAAATTTGGAGCAATATACCATATGACGCTGGTTTCCACCTCATCCGCGTGTATGAACGGCGTTTCTAGCCTAACTCCCCTAGATATTTCTTCTCCACTTCCAGCTTTTCTAAGCAGATCCTGAACCCAGGACCACCAGCTAGTGACCATTATTAAAGCGTGAACATTCTTCTCTATGATGGCGACGTCTTTAGCTATAGGCAAAACGTACTCTTGGCCATGACTGTTAAGAATCAGTATTTTCTTAAATCCCCCATTGGAAAGCCATCTAATAACGTCTGAAACATATTCAATTAAAGTTGTTGCCTTAACTGGGATGGTTCCCCGCAAACCATAATGGTGGCTAGGATGGCTTCCATAGAAGATGGGTGGTGCAACGGTTACCCCTGTTTCAAATGCAACTTGCTCGGCTATTGAAACCCCTATTATCGTATCTTCGCCTAGGGGTGCAAAGGGGCCATGAGCTTCAGTGGATCCCACTGGGAGGATCACGATATCGCATTTTCTAACCTTTTCTTCTAGTTCCCTAGTGTTCATCTGGTCGAGGTAAATTTTCTCTCCATCTCTGTTGAAAACAGGTTTTCCCCATCTTTCGCTTAAAGGAGCGATAAATTCTTTGCTTTGCTTCATATAAAAATCACTCCCCAATTCAATATTTTTAGAGCTTAAATTAAAAACTTGCTATTTTAGGTTAACGGCGAAGTATTAGAGGCGTTTTCGTGGAAAATTGAATGGTTTAAAGTATGTTGATCTTCCTAGATCATTGAA
>CAYNMB010000089.1:0-4331 GCA_964398235.1 uncultured Candidatus Bathyarchaeia archaeon
AGAATTTGGGCGGAGATTCAATGGGCTTACCGTTCATGTCGACTCCTTCATCAACTATCCTCCTTATCATGCGGACAAGCTGCACCGAGTCTAAATCGAAGACCGGCTTAGCTTGCGGAGTGTCTCCGAGGGTTGTGTGGTCTCCAGTTAATGCGAGAACATTTTTTATCCCTAAAGCTCCGGCGCCAAGAAGATCGGAGAATATGGCTATCCTATTCCGGTCTCTGCAAGTTATCTGGTAAATGACCTCTAAGCCCGATTCTTTCTGAACAATATATGAGGCTACGAGGCTGCTTATATATGCAAATGATTGTGGATTATCGGTTACGTTGCATGCCACCACATAGCCTTTAATCTTTTTGGCAACGTCAATATAGGGGGTTAAATCAGTTGTTTTCTCCGGCTCCAGCTCTCCCGTAAAAGTGAATTTCCCGGATTTAAGGCTTGCCATCAGCTCGCTCATAAAAGCTCCGGACACATCAACCCCCTCCTTTTTAAGATTTCACCCAAACAATCTCTCTAGGCTGAACATTTAATTTGGAGTTGTCTCTCGGAGGCTTATAGGTTTTATAGAGATCAAGCATGCCGATTTCCTTAAGCCTATTGTAGATGAGAACCCAAGCGCAGTCCCGCGTGTATCCTCCAACCTCGCATTTTCCTTCATACATTCCTCCACAGGGACCATTCAGCATGCTCTTAGGGCATCTAACAACTGGACATATTCCGCCAGTTTCATAGAGCACGCAGTCTCCGCAAGCCCTACATCGCTCATAAAACTCTCCAATCCTTTCTGTTTCACCAAGAAACTTTGTGTTCAAGCATGGAACAACTATCTTATTGAATTTTTCAGCTATGACTTGAGTGCCCGCTCCACACATCATGCAAAGTATTGCCTCAGAGTCTTCAATAGCCTGCCTAACTTTCCGCGTGTCTCTCCTAACCAGTCTTGCATCACAAGGGGCTTCCACAACCACAGTTCCCACAATCTCCTTTCCCTCCCGGCTTAATTTCTCAGCCATTTCCTTAACCTGCTCCTCGCCGCCGGTTTGAGAAGTTGTTGCGCAGGTTCCGCAGCCTATAATGAAAACTTTCTTGAAGGGTTTCAGCATCTCCAAAACTTCTTCAAAAGGTTTTTGCTCAGTAATTATCAAAACACTCACCTTCCTTGAATTATCTAACTTAAATCTAATTCATATATAAAGATCTTTATGTCAAAAATCGATTTACCAGATATAGATTTCATTGGAATCCCGGTCTAATCTGAGATAAGATATATAAAGGTTGAATAATTTTTGAAGAAAACAAGAAAAAGAGGTGATCATATGCCTGCAATAGAGGTTGGAAGAATCTGTGTGAAAACTAGGGGTAGGGAAGCCGGTAGACGTTGCGTAGTGATCGACATAATAGATAGGAATTTTGTTCTAGTAACTGGGCCAAAGAACGTTACTGGCGTAAGACGGCGACGTGCAAACATTAATCATCTAAAACCAACCGATGATGTAATAAAGATAGAGAGAGGAGCCTCCGACGAAGAAGTCTATAAGGCGTTGGTGGAAGCAGGGAAGCTTGAGGAATATATGCAGAAAGAAAAAATTTAAACTCTGAAATTGAGGAAGAAAAAATGCATGAAATCGAAGTACCCTGGAATGTTAAGCGGGAACTTATCGTCAAATCGGAGGATGAAACGGATCCAAAATACGGGCATAAACCTGAGGAACGTCCATACCCGGACATAATAAGGTTTGGCATAATAAACCTAGATAAGCCGGCTGGCCCCTCAAGCCATGAAGTCACGGCGTGGGTTAAGCGAATCCTCAATATTGATCACGCCGGTCACGGGGGAACCCTAGAGCCCGCCCGGCGGCTCCCGGTGGGCGTGGAGATCCCAAGGTGACCGGCGTTCTTCCAGTAGCCCTTAAAGATGCAACCAAGGTTATACAGGCTCTGCTAAAGGCTGGTAAAGAATATGTTGGCGTAATGAAGCTTCATGGCGATGTCAGCGAAAAACGGGTCAAGGATGTTTTCAGCGAGTTTCAGGGCAAAATTTATCAGAAGCCGCCTGTCCGCGCCTCAGTTAAAAGAGCGTTAAGGGTGAGAACAATCTATTATCTAGATGTGCTTGAAATAGAGGAGAGAAACGTTTTATTTAAGGTTGGATGCGAGGCTGGAACCTACATCAGAAAACTCGTTCATGATATGGGAAAGGTTTTGGGATGCGGTGCACATATGCAGGAGCTCCGGAGAATAAGGGCGGGTCCATTCACCGAGGATGAGGGAATGGTTACTTTGCATGATGTGCTATATGCTTACAGCGTATGGCGGGAAACCGAAAACATAGAAATTCTTAGGAAAGTTATTCTCCCAATGGAGAAGGCTCTGGAGCTGTTGCCGAAAATTTTCATAAGAGATTCGGCTGTAGACGCCATATGTCACGGCGCTCATCTAACGGTTCCAGGCATAACGTACATTGAGTCGGGGATAAAGCCGAAGGATACGGTTGCAATCCTAACGCTGAAGGGCGAGGCTGTAGCTTTGGGGAAAGCCTTAGCTAGTACGGAGGAGATTCTCAAGGCTACGCATGGAATAGTTGTGAAAACTGAGAGGGTGCTAATGCCTAGGGGAACATATCCGAAACTTTGGCGCTAATCTCATACAGAAACTTTTATTTCCCCCTTGAGACAGTATTAGTTTTGAGATGATGAATATCTAATCCACTGAACGTGATGTTGAGTCTTGACCTTTCTGATCAGCCCAATAATCGACCATAACATTTTAAACAGAAACTCCATTTAGCGCTGTTCTAGCCGGAGGATTGAAGAATAATTATATATTGAAACCTAGGTTAAGAGATGTTTAGGTGCTGAATCATGGGGGATGAGGGGCTGTTTTCAGATCTAAAGGAATGGGTTGATTCCATACCGCTTGTGGACATTCACTGCCATATTAATGGAGAGAAGCCGGCGGCAGAGGATCCGAAAGAGATAATATTCTACCACTATATTGCAACGGAGCTCATGTCGGCTGGAGCGCCTCCAAAGGCTTTTTCTCCAAACATTTCCTTCGAAGAAGCCATGAAGCTAACGCTCCCCTACTTCAAGATGATAAGAAACACCTCAACCTATTGGTGTCTAATGAAGATACTCAGAGATCTTTACGGTTTTGAGGAAAATGAGATAAACGAGAAGAATTGGAGAAGAATTCAAGAATTGATTTTATCACATGTTGATGAGGAAAACTGGTATAGGCGGGTTCTGAAGACAACAAATTTCGAGAAGGGTTTTCTAACCTTCAGATATGAGGAGAAAATTCCGAAATTTGATCCTGAATATTATACTGGAGCGCTAAGAATCGAGCCGCTAATCACTAGGCTGAATAAGGATGATGTAAAAGCGCTAGAAAAGGCTGTGAATGCCTCCGTGGAGTCCATCAATGATTTTGAAGAAGCCTTATCCCTGCTTTTCAAGAAGTTTCATGGAAGGGTGGTTGCGGTTACTGCAAGCATCCGTCCCGAAGAAGACTTCACAGAACCAAACAGGGAAAAAGCTGATGAATCTATTAGAAAGAGGATTTTCGGCTCTAAACTAGATGAGTCTGGAATGCTACATTTAAGGTCATATGCCATAAACCTCGTGCTCAGCCTAGCAGAAGAATATAATCTCCCAGTTCAGCTAATGATAGGCGTGAGAAGACCGGTTGCAGGAGCCTCTCCACCCGACTACGCCATAGTCGGCTTTGAAACAAAATTCCTGTTATCCCTCTGCCAACTCTTCCATAAATTTAGAGACGTCAGCTTCGATATTTTCCTAGCAAACAAGCTTCAATCCCATGAGCTTACGGTCATCGCAAAAAACTATCCCAACGTCCATGTTTCCGGCTACTGGTGGTACGTCTTTTACCCAACAATAATCCAAGAATTTCTTCTAGAGAGACTGCAAATGTTGCCCCAGAACAAGATAAACGGCTTCTTCAGCGACGCATATGTTGTTGAATGGGTTTATGGAAAAGCCAGCCTAGTTCGATTACAAATCGCCGAGGTTCTCACAAGAATGGTGAAGAATGGATACTATGATAAAGATTTGGCGAAAAACATTGCGGAAAACCTGCTGCTCCATAATCCGAAAAAACTGTATTTAGCCCGACAATCCAGCTAAAAACGTTAATCTATAATAGGACGAATGACGTTAAAAATAATCTATGAAGTCTCTAAGCCGGGGTCTCCTAGCCAGGTAGGGAGCAGATCAAGAAAGAGCTTAAGCCTGGAGCCCAATAAAAAGCTAAACAGCCTGTGGCCCATCTGGGCCGCGTGGGTTCAAATCCCACCCCCGGCGCCA
>CAYNMB010000090.1:0-2789 GCA_964398235.1 uncultured Candidatus Bathyarchaeia archaeon
GCGTAAGCCCAAGCTCTTGGAGCAACCGTGGCTGCATGTCCATATTTGGTGGTTAGATAGTTAACCAATAGCTCGCCTAGTTCAGGAAATGCTTCTCCCCACATTGGCCTATGTATGTATACGCCCTGATAGGTTGGTGTAAAGTTTGTTTGCGCCGCAATGATGATGGTTAGACGCTGAATCGAAGCCAGATTTACGAACGCCACTATTAAGCATATCATTGAGACAAGAACCAAGCTTGTTCTGAATCTCCGGCGGCGCATGTTCTCTACGCCTAGGGAGAACGACCATACTGCGATTGCTCCACGCGCCACCCTAGCTTCATGAAGACCTGAGAGCTTTATTTTGAGCTCCCTCATGAACTGTAGGTCTTGATTTATAACTATTGCTAGGACTGGAAGGATTAGGAGGAGGATTGAAATTCCCAAGACAATCATGGTTGCGCTAGCAGCGAATCTGAATCCAGGATGGGCGTAATTGAATGCAATCAAGGTTAGGGCGAAAATTATGCATAAGGCTACGATTTTTCTTCTGCCTGAAATGTTGAGAACCAGCTTCTCAAAGAGCAGGGTGAACGGTATCAGGAAGAGTGACAGGAGGGGAACAGTGGTCGCAGAGTCCTCTATCTTAGGTCTAACGTAGAGGTAAACGCTTCTAGCCAATCTCCAAGCTAGGAAGGAGGAAGCGAAAGCCTTTGAATATTGATGAGACTTAATTGCTTCTTCCGTCTCCTCGATGAGGCTTTCAACTTTCTTGTGAAGCGAATATTGCTCGGTTTGAAGCTCCTGAGGATTTAGGGCGGATAATACTTTGAAACGGCTGTCTGAAATATGATAGAAGTTTTTCGCATAATAGAGACTTGTGTGAGCTAGAAGCAATTGCTGATTCGGTTTAATGAGGTATCCCTCACCCTCAGGGTTGGTTTCTGAAGCATTGATAAGAACCGCCATCGGATACCTTAGGTTTCCAGGAGATCTTAGGAGGAATTCATATTTTTCATTCGGAGGAACAAATGCGACTGCAAAAGAATACTTACTACTCTGAAGAACAAAGGTTCCGTAGCTTTCAGGAGCAATATGCGACTCTGAAACATAGGGATTAACCATTAAAGTATATACGGCGCGCGCACGGCCGGGAGACACCATCATTCCGGGAACCTCTGCTCCTCCTCCGGTACCTGCGGGCGCTACGGCTCCACCTGACTCCGCGGCTCTCGGCGTGGCTAAAGTAGCTGGGTTAATGGCGTCGAACAAAACGATGGAAGAAGCCTTAAAGACAACCGTGTATCCAATATCTTGGACAAGCGGGGTAATCCACTGATAAGCAACAACAACGTTTTCAGGAGTATACATATGGAGACCGAAGTCCGGAGCATAGATCACCATTCCCGTGGATTGGTTGAAGACGAAGGCGTTAATTCTAAATGAGGCTGCTCCCGCGCCTGGAGAAACTCCCCAAACTTCAAAATAGCCGTTTTCATCCGCCATTTCCCACCAAACAAAGTTCTCTCTAGCCGGGGAGCCATATATTCCCTGTATTCTGACTAGGGCGTTGGGAACGGTATCATACCAAGCCTTAGTCCTATTCCATACTCCGACTCTACCCCAAAGCTTCTGCCAGTTTTGGGTTGGAGCAGCCTCCGTAACATTAAATGTTGGATCAGTATAATGGTAGTCTGGCGGAAATCGGGCAAGTGGACCAGGGGCATATTGAGGCGGCTCCCAGAATTTCTCCGGATCCGTGCCGAGAATATCGACAAGATATTCATAAAGCACTTCCTTGGGGAAGCTTAGGAGGCTTTTTAGCTCACAGTATAGTAGCTCTACCTGAGGCTTCAGATTGTTGAAGTTTATGTGATCAATAGTGTCGTATGGTCTATTATAGTAGGGCTTAGGGTCAAACGCCGTGAGGAAAGCCCAAGCTTGAGCGTTTACAGCAAGTAGCATTTCGCTTTCAAATATGAAGCCGCCGAATTCGGGTCGAGTATACCAGTAGCGTGCAAGCGGTAGATGGAACATACCTGCTTCTGTTCCAAGCGTTCCAGTTGTCGTCTCTATGAAAGCCTCATAGGTGTTACCGCCCGGCTTCCTTGTATTGATTTCTTGAATAACATCTCTTACAAAGGTCATGAATTTTGCAAAGTTTGCTGGACCATAGGAACCAAACGTGTACATACCGCGTAGGAAGTCTCCCAACCAGCTCTGATAAACAATGTTGCTGCCTGTTGATGGTTCAATATGTATGCTATATAGAATGTTGGTTCCTATCCATCGCTTCGTGAGATTTGTAGCGGGCCAAATGTACTGTTCTACAAAGTATCGTGCCCCTCTCAAGCCCTGATGATGACCAGAATAGGCTATAAAGATGACGTTATATCTAGGCTTATTTTCGGGCTTTGCAAGCCACCTAGCCACTTCAAGAAGCACGGATATCCCTAAGCTCTCTTCCGCTCCCGGCGCAAGGGCGGGAAAAACTGAACCTGAGTCAAAGTACGCTGTTAATAGAACTGAGCGATTCGGATATTCCGTGCCCCTAAGGAAGCCCATTATATTTACAGCCTCCACTTTCTTCCAATAGGTGCTTGCCCTAATCGTTACGGTTTCTCCTAGGTGATTGAGTAACAAACGTCCTTGGGGAGCATAGAATCTTGGGAAAAGGAAAGGCACCTCAATGGTTTGAGGAACATAGTAGGTTGGAATTGTGGTTGGCGGTAGAAAAATCACCGCCTTAGCCCCAAGCCTAGCGGCAGTCAACCAGTTAAGCCCTGACTCCCAGTCCATAAGAACTAT
>CAYNMB010000090.1:2889-4317 GCA_964398235.1 uncultured Candidatus Bathyarchaeia archaeon
GTTGAACGAGTCTCAAAACTCGAGAAGAATCTAACATGGCTTTCTATAGCGCTTATGTTGACTTCGCTTATAACGCTGTTTAAGTCTATTGACTCTAAATACGTGCTGATATCATTGCTAGCGGAGTATTGTGGGAGGGCACCATTAATTATGGTGATTATTGAGGATGCGAGGATGACGAAAAGAAGTATTGGGACAATGTGTTTTTTTAGCCTATGCATTCAAAAATCACCATTTTTCCGATATCTTCCGGTTGTTTATTAAAGGAAACCCGTATTTAACTCTTTCGAGGAACCCTTAGAAAGCCTTTTTTAAGTTTATTAGTTCATTAAACTCGCCGAAAAGATATATCTAAATATGTGGAAAACAAGAAAGAAGTTAAAAGGGAGGGAGAATTTTATAGTGAGGGACAATTTTTATGAGGCAACAGCCGCGAAGCACAATTTCAATGTCCAAGATGTCGCTTATAATAATTTTGTTGGCGATTGTAGCGGCATCCTCGATATTCGCCGTGATGATGCTGATGAAACCTGAAGAGAAGGAGGAAGAAGAAATGCCTGAGGAGAAACCCATATCTTTCCCAGTAAATTATTCTGATTATATTCGAAAAGCTGAAGAATTTAAGGAGACAAATCATTCTCTTGCCTTTCTTACAGCTAAATGGAATCAATGGTATTTCTTCGTATGGTTCTCTTCGGGTTCAGTTTGGGATGAAGAGACCATTAAACAATTAAGGGAAGCAGGCATCAACGGCGGATCCACCGCAGCGGGCTGGCAACCATGGGCCAGATACTTTGGTAAATTGGAATTTTCATACTATATGGATCAAACAGCGGGTAGAGGGCCATTACATAAGGATTGGGGTAAATATGATCGAGGCAAGCCTGGAGGCCCTCTCCTAGAGAGTCCTTTCCCTCTAGGGAGTAAGGAAACCATTGATACATGCAAAAACAGGATCAGCTACAATATAGGTGTAGCTAAGGGTGATCCTAACTTAATCTGCTATTCCCTTGACGATGAACCGTCCGCTACAGTTTTCACTCGACCTGCAAAATGGGACACGCATCCAGACACCATGAAAAAATACTATAGCTGGCTTAAATTCTATTATTTTGGATCAATTGAAAACTTGAATAGAGAGTGGGGGACAAACTACACAAAATTTGAAGAAGTTAGGATATTTACACCAGATGATCTTCAAGATGAGTATAAGAAACCTTTGTCAGAGTGGAATCTTGCTCCCTGGCAAGACTACCTGACTTTCACAGACTCTCTCTTCGCGAATGTTATAGGAGAACTTATCGAATATGCGAATCAGCTGGATCCCACTAGATGCGTTGGCTTTAGCGGAGGTCAAGCTCCCGCTGCATGGGGTGGATATGACTACGTTAAGCTAATGAAGAAATTGCAGTATATAGAAGCATATAA
>CAYNMB010000091.1:0-4226 GCA_964398235.1 uncultured Candidatus Bathyarchaeia archaeon
TTCAAAGTTCCCGCTTTTTGTGCTGAACATTAATTCAGAAAAAATATTGTTTTTGGAGCTAAGACTCGAATATTCTCTTTTTCGCCTTCCTTAGTAGTGCAACAAGGTTTAGATCATGCTTCTCTATGTAGAGTGGCAGACGGTTTAATGGAGCCTTGGCGGCAATCTCACATGGACCCCTAATTTCCTTTAGACTCCAGAAATCAAGCCATATTCCCCTAGGTAAATATACGGTTCTTTCTTGGCATCCGCTTTCTATGATCGGAGCTACTAGGAGGTTTCCAATTAGGAATTCATCGTTTATATATGCGCATCTCTCATCCTCCTCGTATCTGAGAACCAGAGGACAGAGTATGGGTTCACCGGTTTCCTTAGCTTTTTCGGCAAGCGACAGATAATATTCGCCGAGAAACTCGTGGAGCAAGGCGTATTTCTTGGCTATTTCAACGGTTTCATCATCGTAGGTCCATGGAGTTATCGAGTATTGCACTATCGGCATTAATGATGCCGCTTCAACCCATCTAATGAACAGCTCCTTATAGCATTTATGTCCGTACTGGTTTCCACCAATCATATCTGGCATAATGTACATGTAACCCGTTAAGGATAGGGTTAAAGCTTGGGTTATAGATGCGTGCAAACCGTTATTAAGCCCCCAAACCGATTCTTTATCGCCTTCACGTGCTATTATGCCGAATTGCTGCGCTAAATATCCAACCCTAGCTTCAGCGAGATCATATTGATTTTCAGCTATAAACCTCAACCACTCATCTGTGTATTGGTTTGGCATTAATCCGCCATGTGTTCTGCCCAATTTTATTGGTTTAACTATTTTATTTTCCGGTCTGACGATTGGGAAGAAACTTCCGTCACCAGCATCAAATTTAAACCCGTCGAAGCCATATCTCTTCTTCAAATTCTCAAGCTTCCCGTTAAACCATTCTCTTGCTTCAGGATTGCTTATGTCTATTAATCCGCCGGCTCCATCCCACCAAACAACATGAGCCGGTTCATCCTTTTCCGGATCAAGCACAAAATAGTTTCTGCTTTTCGCATACTCGTAATTCTCCGATTCATAGTTGATGAATGGATAAACCCATAAGGTTGCCAGATACCCGGCATCATGTATGGCATCAACCAGCCCCTTTGGATCAGGGAACTTGGATGGATCGAAGGTGAAGTCTCCATAATTTTTCTCCCATCTATCATCTATCTCTATGACGCTGCATGGAAACTCGTATTTCCTCAAATTTTCAACAAGATCCATAACCTTCTTCTGATCCACATCCTTCTTGAACTCAACCCACGTGGAAAATATTGGTTTAACAAAGACTCTTTTATTCGGAATTTTTTCTGGAAGCCCAACCTTCCTAAGAAACTTTAAGCGGGCGTCGCTGAATCCTTCGCCGATGATCACGCTATAGCTGAAGTTTTCGGGCTCTATGGCTCTTATAGTTATTCCCCTATCAAACCTCGTTTCAAATAGCTGATAGCTGTCAACGAGCACTCCAACACCGGTTTTAGCTATCCAGAAGGGTGTTTGAATATTGCGGGCTAGAAATGGCTTTCTCTCAGAGACATAGTCATTTAATGGGAAAACTTGATACTGAAGCTGCCCCTGTCCATACCAGCAGGTTTTTTCCGCAGCCACCCAAGTGTCAGATATATAATCAACATTTCGGGAATCGGCTTTCCAAGTAACTTTTAGTACATGATCTTCCAAATTGAGTTTAAGTGTCGCCGTAATGTTCGCTGATCTGCTTGCTCTTCCAAGAAACTTTACAACAACATGATTTCCGCTTTTTTCTCTAACCTCAGCCGTTTGAAAGCTTCCTAGATGACCGAAAGCTTCATAATCGGATTCGCTCATCACCCGCTTTATAATCAGCCTCCCCTTATGATAAACCTCAATCATCAGAGGCGATATTTTAACAACGACGGAAACATCATCCCCCAACAAAGAAATCGAATTCATTTTGACGCCCCAACTCAAATTTACTCGGCTACTAAATCATTTTTGGGCAAAGCTTTTAAGGATTTCCAAAGATCCCCAGCATTATCCAAAAAATGGAAGCGACATATTGTAATCGGCAAAACTAATATTTCAGAAAAACGCAACAAAAATAATAGTCACACGTTACAATAGTGTTCCATGATCAGCCCCGGTGGCTCAGCGGTTAGAGCAGCGGCCTTGTAAGCCGCGGGTCGCGGGTTCAAATCCCGCCCGGGGCTCCAACCGGAAATATAAAGTTTTCTTTAATATACTAATTGTGAAGAATTTGAAGACATGAAATAGCTATCCATTTCACTCCTTCTCCCTGCAAGGGCCCTCAGCTGCTTTCACTAAGTCAAGGCTATGTGAACCAGTAAGCACGATCAAACAACCTTTCAACTTACCCATGTCATAGAGATGCTTGATGTTACATTGCCCGTTTTTAACTGCCGAGTTCTCGTCAAGAAACAAGTACCGCCTCTCTTAGAGAATCTTTGAACCCACTCTAAATACCCGTTGAGAGAATTTTTGAATAGGGTTGCTAGATGCACCACGCTGAGCCTAGACAAATTCCATTATAACAATCCGCCGGGCTACTCGAAACCCATGATCCAGCCCTAAAAGCATGCGTAAAAATAAATTTTTATAGAAGTACTCGATTCTTCTTTATCAAAACGTATAAGCGTTTAAGAGCAGATGGGTAATGAAGGTTGGGAGCCTGCAATTCAAGGTGAATTATGATCACTTCGGCCCTGAGAAGGTCATAATCGTCAGGGAGCCTGAGGTGAACCTCCTCGGATTTCTAGTGATAGATAATACGGCTTCCGGTCCCGGTAAAGGAGGCTTAAGGATGTCTCCGGATGTGACGCTATATGAGGTCGCTAGGTTGGCTAGGATAATGACCTGGAAGTGCGCGGCTGCCAGTGTTAGGGAGGGGTTGCCGTTTGGAGGCGCCAAGGCTGGGATAAGGGCTGATCCGAAATCCATATCTCCTAAACGTAAAAGGCTGTTGATAAAGGCTTTTGCCGAGGCCATCAGACCCCTCTGTCCAAGATATTACATAAGCGCCCCCGATATGGGAACAAACTCATATGATATGGATGTCTTCGTTAAGGCTATTGGCGATAGGAATGCGGCTACTGGTAAAACGAAGGCTTTAGGTGGAATAGAAGAGAGAAGGGGCGCGACTGCTCGTGGCTTATGCTACACGATGCAGTTCACCCTAGACTACTACAACATAGATCCTAATGAATGTACCATCACTCTAATGGGCTTCGGAAAGGTTGGAAAGCCGGTTGCCAGAATTCTCTATGAGAAGGGCTATAAGGTTATAGCTGTAACTGACAGTCAGGGAGGCATATACTGCAAGGATGGAATCGACATCTACGATTTAATCAAGGTGAAGGAGAGAGACGGCTCCGTCGTGCATTACAGAAAGATTCACTCCGAAGCCGAGCTAATAACGAATGAGGCCATGATGAGGATTAAGAAGAAATCCGCAGAGGAGAAGAGAATATTCATACCGGCAGCTGTCGGAGGCATATATGACGTTGAAACGGCGAAGGAGATTGTTGCAGACCTAATATTCGAGGCGGCTAATGATCCGGCGGTCAACGAAGAAACCTATACGGTCTTCCATAGGAGGGGAATAATAAACATTAACGATTTCATAGCTAATAAGGGTGGCGTGGTCGTAAGCTATGCTGAGCTCAACAGGCTTCTACAACCAGAAACCCTATTAATCGAGTCGGTTGAGGGAGTTCTTGAAAGAATCCTGCCTGTGGCCGATGATATAAACGTCCCGCCGAGAACGGTTGCCCTAGAATTGGCGAAGAACCACATCCTAAGAAAGATGGATGAGAGAAAGGAGCTTCGTGGCTATTAACCAGACAATAAGCTAAACCTAAGAAGAGAAATTTAAGTTGGAGGTTATCTTTCTCTCTATGCCGCCTGTTATGTCTAAATGATGGCGGCTGACCTTGAGCTACATATTTAATTGTGGAGCCTAAAACTTTCTTTTTCACAACTTTCTTCCTCAATTTTTAGATTTTATGATCAGAGAGATTTTCTCTAGGATACAACCACTTTAAGCGATGTCTAGTGATGTCTATAATAGATAAGCTAAGCAAGCTAAACAGACTAATCTAGGAAGCCTAGTAAAATACTGAAGGAACTTAGATGATTCTGGACTGCGAATTGAAAGGCTTAATATCTATTTCAGCCTAAATGAAGG
>CAYNMB010000092.1:0-4221 GCA_964398235.1 uncultured Candidatus Bathyarchaeia archaeon
GCTACTGAAACATCATTTGAAGGAGTTGTGAGATCCAAAGAGGAGATATGAAGCCAGCTGTGAGATATATTGTTGTTACCAGCCAAAAAGCTGCTGCTTCCACTGAAATTTTATTGGATGGTATTAGCATGGTTGGAAAGAAGAAGAGATGATGCCAATGCATCCAATTCGGCGTAAATAGCATATAAACCAGACAAAGCAATATTGTTGAACCTGTAATGTAAGATTTCCCCTTTACTAAAATGAGAAATACTATTGCTGAAAGCGCTAGGAGCAACATCTGCGCATCCAGCTTACCGCTATAAACATTTATTATCGAGGTTTTCCATTCAGCGGGGGTCTCCCATGTTCTATTAAGGAAGCTTAAATACGCCGTGTAAAGGTCAAATAAGGCAACTATAAGAAACCATATGAAAGAGAGGCTGAGTTTGCTGAAATGTGTAAGTTGATTCCATAAATCATTCTTGTGTTGGAACAAGATTTTTGCAAATAAAACAATCCAGAGGGGTAAGTAAAATATGGATCGATAGTGAAGGAAGAATGAGGCTGTAAGCACTACCAAACTTTTCAAGCTAGAACCCCTCCTCCAGTATTTTATGGAGAGTATTATAAGTAGAATTGCCATAACGTCATAGAATCCGTTTAGAGCCCAAAAAACCATATGCATATAAAATAGACTGCTAACCGACGCCACCAAAAATACTCCAAAACCACGTTTTTTCAATTCCCTAATAAAGTAGTATAGGGCTAGGTGCGCTTCCGCTAAAAAGGATAAAATCATCAGCTTATGGACGGTAACATCGCTGATTATGCCTAGGTTGCTCAGAATCCCAAAGGGCATGAAATACAATATGCTTCCTAGGGGATATATGTGGGGATGCATTTGCCAAGCTAGATGGGGATGTAGAGAAGGCGCTTGAGAACTTAATTCTTTAAGAGGCGTACTAAAAACTTTGAAGCCAACATGCAGAAAAAGCCATGAGGTATATTCATGTCTCATATGATCAGTATAGCGGTTCTCCAAATCTGCAAAATAGTAGGGATTAAAATACAAGACCAAAATCCAAGTAACAAGAGATATTATTAACATCATCTCCAAGACATTCATCTTCTCTAAGATTTCATCAATCAAATGAATCTTCACATTTAATCCCCCAAAATTGAGATCAGTTAAAAATTCAACTATACAATCATGTCAAAGAAAATATAAAAGTATCCTTAATGCAAACAATATTTATCTTACACCTCTTGAAGATAATTAAAGTCACATAAACGTCTGGGAGGTTTAATCCTTTATGGAGGATAAAGTTCCAGAAAGGTTCAAAGGAAGGCTTTACGTTACAAAAGACATGATTGTAAATGATCTCAAGAAACTTGGTTTGAATGAAGGCGACATCGTAGTTTTCCATAGTTCTTTAAAGAGCATTGGTTATGTAGAAGGAGGAGCCAACACGGTTATAGAAGCCTTCTTGGAAGCTGTTGGAAATGAAGGAACAGTTATGGTTCCAACATTTTCCTTCAATTTCGCAGATGTTGAGGGAGCAAAGCCCTTTCATCCAGCAAAATCGAAGTCAAGAGTCGGGCTTATAACGGATACTTTTTGGCGGAGAGCAGACGCCATTAGAAGCAAGCATCCAACACATTCTGTGGCTGCAATCGGTAAACATGCAGAATATCTGACATCAAATCATGAAACCACCTCCGCCTTCGGCAAAAAAAGTCCTTGGGGAAAACTCATTAAACTTAATGGGTATGTCATGCTTCTAGGAGTCGGATTTAATGTATGCTCCTTCTTCCATGCCGTAGAAGACATTCTAGATTTACCCTACTACAATATAGAGAGGGAAGCCCTTATAGAAGACGATTATGGCGTTGTTCGCAAAGTTAAGCTTCCAAGAAGCCCTGAAGGACATAGAGATTTCTACCGTGAGCCTAGAAAAGATAGTAAAGTGAAAGTTAGGCTTATGAAAACCAACATTATTAAAAAGGGTTCTGTTGGAGAAGCCCAAGTCTTTATAGTTCGATCTAGAGATCTCATAGAAACTCTCCACAAAATAATTGAAGAGGAACCTGACATCTTCCTTTGCGATAACCCTGAATGTAAATTCTGCAGTGGATCAAAGAAAAAACTTGAGGGATGGAAACCGTCTCCAATCAATTTAATCCTCAGCAGCCTCTAATTTCACATAACCCGCTTTCTCCAGAAATCTAAAATATTCCATTAATTCCTCTAGGCTGAATCTCCCCGTCTCCATCTTTGAAAGCCTATAGACTTCCAGTAGACTTCTCTTTCCATCTATCCAAAATAGCGGTGCATTCAGGTCGGTTGAGTAAGCTGGACTCCATTTACACTCTGCTCTAAGCTCTTTTGGAAGATCCTGAAACGTTAGTGTTCCGATAACTAGTCTTTTTGGTATTATTTTTGCCGCTGTTTTCTCTAGTTCTGTAAGCTCAGTCTTTCTTGCTGGCAGTTTTAGCCCCTGCATTTCCAAAAGCCTATCGACCATAGCTCTTAAACTCTTAAGGCTCTCGTCAACATATCCTTTAAGCCTGCTCTTAGATTCCTCTATCATTTCATCAAAACCTTCACTTGTTGACCCCACAATTCTTAAGACGCTTCTTAAAGCCCTACTTCCCACCTTTTCCCAATAAGATAATCTTTCCCTAGCCTCGCTTAAGATTTCAGCAAGCCGATTAACAAGGTTAGGGTCATTAGCATTAGAAGAAAATGTTTTGTAGACTTGAAATCTGAAGGAGTTCACGACTTCAAGAATCTTATGCTGAAGCATGCTTAAAGTTTCCTCAAGAAACCATGGAACGTCATTTTCCGACGCAAAAGATACTAGAAGCATGTATGCCGCCGTTACAATCGCCGTCCTATATAGAAGTTCTGGATCTAAGATTTCCGGAGTGTCCCCAGAAGTATGCCAATATCTGTCCGGCAGTCCAATTATGGAGACTGTGGGGACTCCAAAGCATGGATCCGCTATGAGATTGTCATCAAGTATGTAGGAGGATCTCCTCCACCTAATTGGATAAACCCCACTTCCCAGAACTTCATGCATTAATCTTCCAGCCAAGGCGTCAGTAAATGAAAGTGAAACATGTGGATTTTCACAGAGCCTTAAAACGCTTAAACACTTGTATTGATCTCCTCCAACCATATCAACATTTATTCCAGCTACTGCTTTATGTTCAATGCCTTTATGTGTAAGTAGATAGGCCATTGTCCCATAGCATTCAAGACTAAAAATGAATCTTAAGCCTCTTCTAAGCGCCGGTAACCTCCCCTCATCTAGAAGCCTCTTAATCGTCTTAGCGACCTCTATCATGACGCCGCATCCTGAAGCATTATCATTTGCACCAGGTTCATATAGATGACCTATCGCCCATACCTCCTCATCTGTTGAACCGGGTATCAATGCTGAGACAACTTTAAAGCCTCCATCATAAAGCCTTGTTTTAACAACAGCCTTAACTTTGACGCTTAAGCCCCTAGAGGATTGCTTCTCAACAATATCTCTAAGCCACTCCCCCCTCTCTGGAGAAAGGTTAAATCCAAAAAGATTTTTCGGGTTGTCAGGTAGAAAACATGAATTTTCCCAAAATGTAACATCTGGGGGAGATCTAGCACCATGCCCGCCATAACTGTAGGAAATAACCCCAATAGCTCCTTTAGACTCTAAATATTTTTGAACAGAACCTCCCCTTTTATCTGTAAGCAATATTTTCCCCTCGAGATCAACGTTCTCATAGCTTTCAGCCCTATCAGCATTCTTGACGTAAACGACTTCAGCTTCAATCCCTTCCTCGGGTGTAGGCGCGCTATGCATGAAAAGGCTTTGAGGATTTTCCAAATAGCTTGCTAAAACCCTTCCATTATAAGGCTCCACCATCAGGAGAGTGGCGTCCTCAACATCCCACGCCTTAGGCATAACCCAGTCGCCAAACTTCGTTTTTCCATCAGCCGGAACATTAATCACCTCTACTTCAAGGCCAGCATCCCTAAGCTGACTAGCGCAAAATGTAGCTGTTTTTTCAAAGTGTTTAAAATCAAAGAAGCGGTCGCTCTGCCAAATTTCCGAAGCAGTTTTCAAAACGTTCTCTCCCTTAATGCTCTCTTTTAAAACATCCAGTATTTTTTCAATTGATATTCTTTCCAAATCAACTTTCACCTGAACATGTTTCAAAAAAATTAACGAAAACAGGATTAAAATCTTT
>CAYNMB010000093.1:0-1881 GCA_964398235.1 uncultured Candidatus Bathyarchaeia archaeon
CCCATACCGCCGGAGATCGTCGGCAGGTCTAGGAGGCTTGTTGTCGGCAAACATGCGGGGACCCATGGGCTTCGAGCTGCGTTAAGGGAGATGGGACTTGATCCAACTGAGGAGCAGCTAAAAGAAATTTTCTTCAGAGTTAAAGAGCTAGGTGATAAGGGTAAAAGAGTTACAGACGCGGATCTTAGGGTGATAGCTGAATCCGTTATGGGCATACCACACTTACGTCCAATAAAGCTCGAAGAATTGACGGTTGTAACAGGCGATCATGTAACTCCAACAGCATCCGTTAGGCTGAACGTTAACGGCAACCTTATCGTGGAGGCTGCAACTGGAGTCGGCCCAGTGGATGCAGCCATGAAAGCCATAAGAAAGGCTGTAGCAACAATAGAGCCTATACATCTGGAAGAATATCATGTGAATGCTATAACTGGCGGAACAGATGCGGTTGTCGAAGTCATAGTTAGACTGAGTAAAGGCGACAAAGTGATCACAGCTATGGGCGCGCATGAAGACATCGTCATGGCAAGCGTTGAAGCCATGATAAACGGCATGAATCTATTAATGAGCAACAATGGGCAACGAAATGCGAACAAAAAATTTTTAAGCAGTGACAGCATACATCTATGCGGTTTCTCGCGACTTGGGAGGGCGAAAAGTGAGGGGCATGGAGACACGGAGGAATCGCTACCTACACGGTTAACCTAAGCGCAGCGTCCAATTCTATGAACAAATTTGGATATGAATTCGCAAATTTTGGCATGAAAGGTTTTCAGAGGTTGATTTTTAGGAGGTTTTTATATAATGTATAAAATGTCAGGTGCAGAGGCATTAGTAGAAGCATTAAAGAAAGAGAAGGTTGAGGTAATTTTTGGCATACCGGGAGGAGCCCTACTACCAGTCTACGACGTTCTCTACGATTCGGATATAAGACATGTTCTAATGAGGCATGAGCAATGCGCCGCACATGCCGCTGACGGATATGCTAGGGCCAGCGGCAAAGTCGGCGTCTGCATGGCAACTTCCGGCCCTGGAGCAACAAATCTCGTTACTGGAATTGCAAATGCATATATGGATTCTTCACCGATAGTTGCCATAACTGGTCAAGTTCCTAGGGCTTTTATAGGCAAAGATGCTTTCCAAGAGATCGACATAGTTGGAATAACAACGCCAATAACCAAATGGAATGTTCAAGTAAAAAGCGCTAGAGAAGTTCCGAGAATCATTAAAATGGCATTTTATATAGCATCCACTGGCAGACGCGGGCCGGTTCTTATAGATCTTCCGAAAGATGTTCAAACCGAGGAAGCGGAGATGAATTTTGATGAAAGAATCGAGATTAGAGGTTATCGACCAACATATGAGCCGCATCCACTGCAAATTAAGAAGGCTGTACAATTGCTTATTCAAGCTGAGCGTCCGGTTATAATTGCCGGCGGCGGCGTTATAGCTTCGAATGCTTGTTCAGAGCTGGTTGCCTTAGCCGAAACATTGATGGCTCCTGTTGCAACAACCTTGATGGGTAAAGGCTCTATACCTGAAAACCATCCGCTCTCAATCGGCATACTTGGGATGCATGGAACCGTTATGGCAAATCATTTAGTTCAAGAGGCTGATGTATTACTGGCAGTTGGCATGAGATTTTCTGACAGAACTACTGGCGATATTGAGAGATTTTGTCCAGATGGAAAAATAATTCATATAGACATAGACTTCTCTGAAATTGGCAAAAATATTAGGCCATATGTTCCAATAGTTTCTGACGTAAAAAAGGCGTTGCAATCCATACTTAATCAACTGGTTCAAGAATTTAACAAAAAGGAAAGATCTGAATGGCTTAAAAGAATGCAGGAGCTCAAAAACGTGCATGAGGAAGTTCTT
>CAYNMB010000093.1:1981-4179 GCA_964398235.1 uncultured Candidatus Bathyarchaeia archaeon
CCGGTCGTTGACATAGCGGGTGATGGAAGCTTCTTGATGACTGAACAGGATCTCGCCTCCTCAGTTGCAGGGAAAATCCCAGTAATTGTAGTGGTCTTGAATAATTCGGTGCTAGGGATGGTTGCTCAATGGCAGAGACTCTTCTATAAGAGACGATACTCCTCTGTTCATTTAAGAGGAATACCTGACTTCGTTAAATTAGCCGAAGCCTTCGGCGCCCAAGGTTTCCGCGTTCAATCAATCAAAGAATTCGAAAAAGCTTTTAAAGAGGCCATAAATAGCGATGTAACAACAGTTATAGATGTGCCGATCTCGCCTGAGGAAAATGTACTGCCCATGGTTCCGCCCGGAAGTTCAATCAAAGACATAATATTAAAGACGTAAAGCAGGTTGATGCTTCATGGAAAGAGGGAAGGATGATAAAGTATATATGATATCGGCGATCGTTGAGCATAGACCCGGAGTATTACATAAAGTTTCAAACATGTTTAGAAGAAGAGGCTTCAACATAGAAAGCATATCTGTTGGAGAATCTGAGCAAAAAAACCTTGCCAGAATGACAATAACAATAAAGGGCGATGAAGAAACCGTTGAACAAGTTGTTAAACAGCTAAAGAAACTTATATGCGTCATTAAAGTAAGCGTGCTTGATCCAAGAAATACGGTTGCCAGAGAACTTGCCCTAGTCAAAGTTAGCACGCCTGACGCGAGAACAAGATCCGATGTAATACATTACACGGAGATCTTTAAGGGACGCATTGTTGATGTGGCTCATGAGTCACTGATAGCTGAGATAACAGGCGACACTGATAAGATAAATGCTTTCATAGAGCTGATGAAGGCGTTCGGCGTACAGGAGATTGCGAGAACCGGAGTAGCCGCCCTCCCTAGAGGAATGAAATCCGTAAGAATTGAATGAAACAAATGATTTAAGGAGGATTTAACTTGAGTGGTAAAGTTAAAATATATTTTGATAAGGATGCAGATCTCGAAATATTAAAGGATAAAGTGATAGCGGTGATAGGTTATGGAAGTCAGGGGCATGCTCAAGCCCAAAACTTAAGGGACTCGGGGCTCAATGTTATACTTGGGCTTAGACCGGAAGGAAGGTCTTGGAAAAGAGCTAAAGAAGATGGCTTTGACGTTTATCCTATTTCAGAAGCCTCTAAGATGGGTGACGTAATCCTTATGCTCATTCCAGACATGGTTCAGCCAGCGGTATACGAAAAGTTCATTAAGCCAAATCTTTCAGAGGGGAAGGTTCTTGATTTTGCACATGGCTTCAACATACATTTTAAGCAGATAATTCCGCCTGAAAATATTGATGTAGTAATGGTTGCGCCTAAGAGCCCCGGCCCTAGACTTCGTGAAACCTTTTTAAACGGTTTCGGCGTGCCAGCGTTAATAGCCGTGTATCAGGACTATTCTGGCAAAGCTAAGGATATTGTGCTTGCAATAGCTAAGGGTCTCGGCTGCACTAGGGCGGGGGTTTTAGAGACAACCTTTAAGGATGAAACTGAAAGCGATTTAATCGGCGAACAAACAGTTCTGGTCGGCGGACTCATAGAGTTAATTAAGAAGGGATTTGAGGTTCTTGTTGAATGCGGCTATCCGCCTGAACTCGCATATTTTGAGGCTTGCAACGAGGCTAAATTGATCATGGATCTAATCTATCAAAAGGGCATGATCGGAATGCTCAGAGCCGTTTCAGACACGGCTAAGTATGGTGGATTAACCGTTGGTCCAAAAGTCATCGACGAGCATGTAAAGGAGAACATGCGTAAGGCAGCCGAATATGTCAGAAGCGGAAAGTTTGCTGAAGAATGGATTAAAGAACATGCCTCCGGGGAGAAAATGCTTAAAAAATTGATGCAGGAGATCGAGAATCATCCGCTTGAAAAAGTTGGAGCATTCATACGCAGGATGTCTGGTCTAGAAAAATAAGTGATAATGCCATGAACATATGTGAAAAGATACTTGCAGCAGCATCTGGAAAAGATATCGTGAAGCCCGGCGACATCGTAGAGGCTAAAGTTGACATGGCTATGGTAAACGAGATAACCGGTCCATTGGCGATACAAACCTTTAAGAAAATAGGTTTAGAAAAAGTTTGGGACAATCAGCGCATAGTACTGGTTTTAGATCATCAGGTTCCAGCAGACTCCATTAAATCCGCTGAACTCCATAAAATTATGAGA
>CAYNMB010000094.1:0-4130 GCA_964398235.1 uncultured Candidatus Bathyarchaeia archaeon
ATTCTGGCTCCATCAACGCCGTTGCGTGGAGAAAGCATATAGTCTCTGACAGTTTCAACGTATTTTATGAGCTTGTTTCTCGGCATGGCTATTGTAGCCAGCTTAGCGGATGTAACGCCGTGTTTGGCTAATGAAGCCGCGATTCTACCGACTTTATCGACGTTTAAGCCGCTGAGACAGCTAGGCAGATCATGTAAATGTTGATCCCTAAACCCCGGGAGGACATAAAGCCCAGTGCAGTCTATTTTTTCTCCGCGGCTTTCCCCCTCAACTATGGATGATATTTTACCATCCTCTATGATTACGTTAGTTTTCTTTAATCCACCGCTTGTTAAGACTTGTCCATTACATAGTGTAAAGGTTTTCATGTTTTCAGTCCAGCAGACCCATTTTATTCAGCAGGTTCTCTAGGAAGGTCTTAGACGCCACTACATCTGAGTCTATGTCTCCGGAGTATCCGGCGCCTCCTATGTCAATTGCCAAGTAGCCTTTAAATCCATGCTTGCCTAGGGCTTTTAGGACGGCTTCCCAATCAACCGTGCCTTTTCCGGGAGGAAGATGATAATTATCTCTTCCATCATTGTCTGCAACGTGAACATAGAATATTTTTGAACCTAGCTTCTCAACTGATAGCGGTATTATCTCCTTCTGGGCGTGCATGTGCCCCACATCGAGCACTGCCCCAAAGTTTTCCGCACCCACAGCTTCAAGAAGCCTTAGCATGGCGTCGCTGTTCGATATGTTTTCGCCGACTCTAGGTTCAAGACATAATTTAAGACCATATTTTTCAGCAATGTTGCTGCAGGTTTTGAAGGTGTCCACCAAATTGTTCCAGAAAGCTTTCCAATCAAATTCTGGATCTATTTCAACCTTGAATTGTCTTCCGAAGCTTATCGCCTCTTTATAGGGGACTTCACCAACGAATTTAAGCGGCGGGGTGAAAGAGTCTAGTTGAATCATGTCGCATTCCAGCTCTCTGGTTATTTTACAGCATTCCTCAAAACATTCTATAGCCTTAGACTTCACTTGTTTATCCATGCTGATTATGTCTGGGAAAATTGCGCATAGATTTATGATTTCCACGCCCAGTGATTTGCATAGATTTTTGATTTCATTGTATCGCTCCTTAAATTCTGAAAGCTGCTTCTCCCTAACTATTTCTATCTCCACAAACTTGAAGCCCAAGTTAGCCATTTCTTTAATAGCCTTCAAGGTTTTTTCGAAGGAGGGTGGATAGCCATATTTGGTTATTGCGTAGAGCCAGGCGCAACTAACTTTCATAAACAACACCGAAAATATTCTTCTAGGCATTAAGTAGATAAGCTTTACCACTCCTCTGGATCATGCTTCTCCATCCCCGATTTTATAGCTTTTGCAATCTCCATATACATTTGCATGTCTGAAACATTCACTATTGGTATTTGCGCCCTCTTTTCAACCTCAAGAATCCTAGTGTATTTTGGATACTCCGCATAGCAGAGCTGGCTTATATAGAATTCACCCTTCTCAATTTCATGTTCAATTGATTTTTCATAGACTTCTAGACAAAGCAGTAAACCATCAACCCAGAATAGGCGATTGGCGCCAAAGGTTATGGCGCAGAAAGCTAGATCCACCGGATTCCTTTTATCTAAGCCTAAAATGATGATGTTTTTTGTGGGGCGAATACTGATCTTCAATCCTCTAACCTCAAGGTCTATCCGATTCTATTCGATTAGTTGAAGAGAGTCTTAAGCCTTACTGTGCTAGACTGAGAGACGTGGATTCATATTCTGAAGCTAAGAACAGTTTATCAGCGACCATGCAGATGCAATTGCACCATACTCGGCTTTTCTCAGCGTATCAGCCCCGCTGATGATTATGACGTCGTTCTCTTCAGGATTCATTAGGCGAACTATTTTCCTGAAGGCTATGGGATAATCTTTCTCCACATTGGCGCTTACGCTGGGAATTACAAGTTTATTATTTTTGAAGAGGAGGATTACAGCGCCCTTCGCGCCAGCGGCTACGGCGACATCCCGCTGCTCCATGCCGCTTCCAACTTTTTCAGCGCATCCTTTAATTAATACTGCAATGTTGAATGGGGTGAATGTCAATTCATTCTCCTCAATTTCAACGATTTTTGGAATAACTCTTTCAATTCTCTTCCACAATTCTCTTCCCTTCGAGGTTAATGAGCATCCGCTTCTCGATTTAACAATGAGGTTTGCCTCTGTTAGACGATTTAACAGAGTTCTAGTAGTTCCCTCACCTAAACCAAGACTCTTAGATATTTTTCCCCGTCCAGTTTCCCCATGAGCGGCTAGAAACTTAAAAAGCCTTATAATATCTAGAACCGTGAAGAATGGACGTGGACCCGGAGCCTTCTCAGAAGCCAATTCATTAAGAATCTTTTTAATCGACATGTTTCTTCAAATCTATAAATTTCTCTGCTAAAAATAAATTCCTTTTTTAAAAATGAAAATAGTTTTGAAGGATTAGCTTGACAGCAATCTGTGAGCCTCTTTAAGCATTTCCGGAACATTTAGCCCGTAGGGACATTTCTCAGCGCATTGACCGCATTCTATGCATGCATCAGCCTTAACCTCCACAACCCTATAACGCCATTTAGCCCATTCAGTTAATCCATAGTTCTTATAGTAGTTTAATTGACGTAGGATCACGGGTATTCTTACGCCTTGAGGACAGGGCATACAGTATCCGCATCCACGACAGAATTCCATACTTATCGACTTCATGGCTTCGACGATTCTATTTTTCTCTTCATCGCTCATGTAAGTGAAACTCTCACCTATCTTGGCGTTTTCCTCAACTTCTTCAACCTTCGTCATTCCAGGTATGGCTATGGAAACATTGGGGTTTGATAGAACGAATTTCAACGCCGTTTCAACATTTATCGGTATTCCAGCCCGTTTAACGAGTTCTGGAGGCGGATTGGCTAGGAAGCCTCCGGCGAGAGGTTTCATGGCTATTACGCCCACATCATGCTCCTTCGCTAGGGGCAGAATTCTTTCCCCAACCGCTTCATCGTCAAGCATATTGTATGAAACCATTATTGCCTCAAATTCGCCTGACTTTATGCCCCTCTCCATGGTTTCATGAAATCTATGGCAGCTAAATCCTATATGCCCTATAAGCCCCTCCTTTTTAGCTTCTTTTAGGGCTTCCATGGCTCCTCCCGGACCCATAACCTTATCATATTTTTCTGGATGTCTGAGGTTGTGGCATAAGTATAGGTCTATGTAGTCTGTTCTTAGCTTTTCTAGGCTTGTTTGTATGTCTCTTTTCATGTCCTCATATGTGGCGGCGGCGCTTTTAGTCGATATGTAGAATTCATTCCTTCTTTTGCTTATGGCTAAGCCTATTTTCTCCTCGCTGTCGCCGTATCTTCTCGCCGTGTCAATGAAGTTTATGCCGAGGTCTAGGGCTTTATTCAATATTTTGCTGGCTGTTTCCCTATCTATTTGAGGCAACTTTATTGCTCCAAAACCTATTATCGAAACCATGAGGTTTGTTTTTCCAAGTCTCCTCTTCAACATTTTATTTTATCTCCTCGGCTTAGCTATAATCTCCTTAATCACCATATCGAATATTCTTGAGGAATTTGCCGGTTTAACAACTATCGCCGTGTCGGCTCCTCTCCCGGTTCCAGCTATGCTTATCACCTCCCTATCTACGGGGATTAACCCAGCGTCCGCAGCCATCGCCGCTATTTCAACTGCAACCTTCATTCCTTCACAGAACAATCTTAAGGTTTGCGCCATTATTTCAGTTGGATAAGCTGTGCCAAACTTGTTTCTTATAGCCCTTTCAACGTTCATGAAAACATGGGTACCCGTGAAGATTTTACCGCCATTAGCCTCTATTTTCCTACGGTTCTCCTCAGTCAGCTCCTGATAGCCGGGCTGCCTAAAACCCGTATGATGGGTGACCACGACGAGATTATAGCCCTTAAATATTTCAGAGGCTTTAACGCCAGTCATCCCCCTCGTTGAGGCCACAACAATATCTTTTATTCCAAGCTCTTCAGCCCTCTTTTTCGCCAACGCCAAAACCGCATCCGTGTTCTCTTCCCCAGGATTCGTGAAATAAGCTATACTCTTCTCAACCACACCCATATCAATCACCAA
>CAYNMB010000095.1:0-4057 GCA_964398235.1 uncultured Candidatus Bathyarchaeia archaeon
CTAGGAAATTCTTCAAGCATTCCCTTAACTATTTTGAAGCGTATTTCCTCTAGGTCTATGGCTTTTTCACATAATTCATAATTTTTTTGTCCGATCATTCATATCCCTTCTTTCCTCACGGATTATGAGGATTCCAATAATTTCACATATACGCCCATTATTGCAGCCGGGTTTTTCAACATTTTTCTCAATAAGGAAGCCATCTTTCAACCAAAATGATTTTAGAAAGAATTATTTTAAAAACTTATGAACCATCTCTAGGATTTAGTATGGATTTGAAATGAAAAATAGTTTACGTTTCATTTTTTCTTCAGGGCTTTAAAGTCTTAGTTAGCGGCAACATTTAGCCTGCTATATCATCTCTAGGATGACTTCCGTGAAGCCGGCTTTTCTACCCATCTTCTCAAGCTTCTTTAAACATTTCCTTGAGATTACGGAGTAAACTTCTCTCGGAACCTGAATGATTAAGAGTCCATCCTCAGTTTCAACCTTATAGTCATAGGTGTATTTCTGAAGGATGGGTCTAACGCCGTCGGATACAACCCTTTCCTTTCGGCTCTTACGTTTAACAGGTATCACGAAAGTTTTTTCACCGAAAACGTACATTTCATACTCGGGTTTACCGGTTAAAAAGTCTCTTATTAAAACCACGGGTCTAGCTAAATCGGCGTCTCTGAGACCGTGAGGAATCTTAACCACGTTCTCAATGCTATAAACCTTTTCAACTCCACCATCCCTTATGAATATAACTGTGTCTATTATGGAGGGTACGATGCCCAATTCAACCCTGCCTACGAAGCGCTGGATGGCGTCTATTGCCGTGGTTGCATGAACTACGCCGATCATCCCTACACCCGAAAGCCTTAGATCCGCATATAGCTTGAAGTCTTCAGTATCCCTCATTTCATCAAATATGGTGTAGTCTGGTCTGCTCAATAATAGAACATCATGAATTTCTTGCGAATCTCCCTTAGCCTTAGAATATTGGGTGATTTCATCCGGTAATTGAAGGTCTCTTGGAGCCTCAATCGTCTTAACTATTTTGCCCTTACTCAAATAGAATTCGGCTAGGGCTTGAGCGAAAGTTGACTTGCCCATGCCGGGAGCGCCGGCTACCAGTATGCCTTCAGCCTGCTTCTCAAGTCTTCTGAGAAGCTTAGGCGGTAAATCGTAGTCGTCAAGCGACATGTGGATTATGGGTCTAACAGCCGTGATTTCTAGGCCGTCGCTGAAGGGCGGTCTAGTTATCACTATTCTATAGGAGCCTAGCTGAATTATTGTGGAGCCCTTCCTATCGGTTTCTATGAATCCTTCTCCAGCCCTAGCTCTTTCAAGAATGCTGTTCACGAGGTCTTCTATTTCCTCCCTACTCAGCGCTCTGTCGCCTAGGGTTTCGAAAATCCATCTACCCGGTTTTCCTCTCTTAACCCTAGGAGGAAGATTCTCCTTTAAATGAACGGACATTACATCTTTTTCCTTAAAGAATTCTGTAAGCTCCACTCTAACTTGAGGTCCGCCATATAGAACCCTTAAGCCTAAGGCTTTGGCAACCATGGCTGAAACATAGTCTGAGGTCACTAGGATGGAGCCTGTTTTTAAAGCGAGCTCCCTTAAAGCCATGCTAGAGCTTAGGTTTGGATCTACATTTAGGATTTCGAATGCGATTCCTCTATCCCTAGCTATTTTGCATGCGTTTTCAAGCTCCCTAACGCCCCTAAAGTCTCCGTTCAAAGCCCTACGTTCAATACGCTCAATAATCGAGCTGTGAAGGAGAACTTTACCCTTTATTCTCCCCTCTACTATAAGCCTGTTGAGCAATCCGCTTTCTATCGCTGTTTCATCTGGAAGATACATTGTTTCCACTTCTTTCATGAAAGAACCTACAAATGAGGCAGTATAATCCTTAATAAACTTTTCCCCAGCTAAAAATTCTTAACCGAGCATTAAGTAGAGACTATGAAGCCAGAATAAGGCTTTAGATGTTGGGGTTGACTTAAAAGGGCGCTGGTTAAAGGAGAAGAAATTGAGTTAGCGAATAATCTTACTATAAAAATGGATTGAAGAGAGATGCTTTAAACCGCTGTTTCTGTTGTTTCAACTGTTGATGTGGATGCATCCTTACCAACATAGAAGGAGCTTATCGACTTTAGCATTGCTCATTTTCTTGACCACTCCTTTAATGTGAACCAGCTTAATACAAAGTAACATTATATCCCTAGTCTAGAAGTTGCTGAACGTCTTCATCGTTGCCCGCCATGTTTAGAGTCTTCTTAAATTCTTCACTTAACTCTAATTTAACCCTTCCAAAACTTCCTTCAGTGATCGCTTTCCATCTTCCAGTATTCCTAGCGCAATTCAGGTTATAGTCCCTTACATTCATTATTAGATGAGAAAATTGAATTGCTAGAGACGTCAAATGAATTTCTTAATTTCTAATTTTGGACATAATTTTGAAAACTCTTTTATAATGTTCTAGGCTAAGAAAAAACTAAAAAGCACGGTTTAGAAATTCATGCCTCTCGTGGAGGATAATAGGGGAGTCAAAGCGATAATGTGTCTCAGCCTATTAGAAGAAGAGTGGGATATTGCGATAATTTTAGACGCATGCAGATATGACACATTCCAGGAAGTCTACAGAAGATATTTGCCTCCGGGAAGACTTGAAAAAAGGATTGGCGCCTCCGACACATTAGACTGGTTGCACTCTGTGTTCGGAAAGGAAACGGCATGCGATAACATAGTATATGTAAGCGGTCATCCAGGTATAAATGGCAAAGGAGTCGTTTGGATATCTTTTAATGCGAATGAAAAATTCTGTAAAGTGTATGATGCTTGGTTTACTGGATGGGACTGGAAGATAGGTACGACATTACCTAGTGAAGTTGTTAAAACCGCGTTTCAAGCTAGAAAAGAATACCCCGATAAAAAGATGATAATCCACTTTGTACAACCACACTTTCCATACAGAAAGGCGCCATGTCCATCAACATACTCGGACTTGAAGGGTGTGAAAGGAAACCCGAAGTTGGATTACTTAGCCCAGAAACTTTTCAGGGTTTTGGGCATAAATTTTTCAAGATTTAGAACGATTTATTGGACTATAAGAAAGATTCTCAACTTAAAATGTGAAGACTTGAATGAATTTTATTGGAGAAATTACACTGTTGAAACCCTTCGAAAACTATATAGGGATAATCTGGAGTGGGCGCTTGACTATGTGAAAACAATCGTGAAAGAGTTTAATTATAGTAAAATAGTCGTCACATCTGATCATGGAGAAGCTTTCGGTGAGAATGGAGAATTCTTTCATCTGTATAAGACAAAAAATCCTGTAGTAAGACTCGTGCCATACTGGCAATATGAGACTTAAGCAAACGATTTATAGGGGTTAACGGAAAGATCGCTTGGCATTTATATTTTCCTCGTTAGAATCTCTTTCGCATATAGTTCCTCAATTCTTACAACATACTCATCTTCTATACTATTCAGTGGCCCCCACCATCCTCTTCAATATTTCAATGAATCGATCAATTTCCTCGTATGTATTATAGATGTAAAAGCTTGCTCTTACTGAGGAGGGGATTCCAAGTCTTTGGTGAAGGGGCTGCGCACAATGGAAACCGCTTCTAACCATTATTCCATAATTGTCTAGGAATAAGGCGACGTCATGAGATTCATATTCATTAACATTGAATGCCACAATACCGCTTCTGATGGAGGTTTCCTTGGGTCCATATACTGTTATCGTTTCACATTCTGATAAACGTGTAATCGCATATTCCGTTAAATTTCTCTCATATTCCTTCACATTCTCCATTCCTAGACGTTTCAAGTATTTTATCGCGGCTGTGAGGCCTACGGCTCCAGCTATGTTTGGGGTTCCAGCCTCAAACTTCCATGGTAAAACATTCCATGAAATGTTGCATCGCCTCCTAGCGGAATCGAAGGAAACCTCCTTTATCATCTCTCCTCCTCCATGAAAGGGCTCCATGTCCTTCAATAGCTCCCTTTTTCCATAGAGAACTCCAATGCCCGTGGGGCCTAGCATTTTATGTCC
>CAYNMB010000096.1:0-2254 GCA_964398235.1 uncultured Candidatus Bathyarchaeia archaeon
GTTTAGGTTTGAGGGTAATCTAGCGTAGATTCAAAATCTCCGCCGCTGTTTCGCCGAATATCATGTCTCTCTGTTTCTGATTTAATCCCATCTCATAGAAGAGCGTGTCCCAGGCATGTATAAGCCTCATGTACTGTGAGGAATGCTCATCGAGGCCGAAGACGAGCTTCTCAGGTCTAACCCTTATCCATAAATACTCTCTAATGGCTTTGGCTTTGAGCCAGATGCCCTTACCAGATATGTCAAGCCATAAGAGCGGATTCTTCTGCGAAGTGTTGAAGGCTTCCCCAAACCATGGATCACCCATATGAGCTGCTATAATTTTAAGCCTTGGAAAAAGCCTTGCAATCCTGTCAAGATATACGGGACGCATATGAGCTGAGCTCACATCCTCCCTCTCTTCAACAGATCTGCGGGCTATAACGCCCGTATGGAAAAGTATAGGCATATTATAGTCCTCAGCCTTCTCGTAATAAACGAGAAAATCGTCATGGTCGTATCTTTTAGATGGCCTTATGAACTTTAATCCCTTAAAGCCTTTCGAATAGTATTCATCAATGATTTCAGGCTTATTTTCCGGCATCCGCCCCGGATTAACTGTGCCAAAACCAATTATCCTATCACTATGGTCCTTGAATATCTTCTTCCAATCTTCCCGTTCCTTTTCACCATAATTTGGTCCTGATGTGAAAAGGCAAACCTTGCTAACGCCAGCAGCATCCATGTTTCTGAGAAGGGTTTCTAGAAAATTTTTCTCCGATGGATTATAGTGATGATGTATGTCGATTACAAGTTTATGCTCCGCAGGATACATATCGTAGTATGCTATGTCTCCCTGAGTTCCACGTCGAATAGTGCTACCTGAATTTAACATGCTCAAGAACCCTCCATATAGTTCCTTTAGGAGAATAATCTCTTAAACCCTTTATGTTTTTCCTTTTCTCTTAGCATAAAAGTTTTAAATGGAGATTTTCAAAGAATAACTCATGAACAGCGATATACGTGTAGAAAAAATTAACTTAGAATATAAGTCCTATGATCTTAGGGTTCCATTAAAATTTGGTAGCGTTGTCGTAAGGGAATCCACATCTCTCATAGCTAGGGTTTTTGTAGAGAATAAGGCTGGAGAATCATCCGAAGGAGTCGGCGCCATGCCTTTTGTCTGTGAATGGGCTTTCCCAAGCCCAAAGGTTGAGTACGAGGCTAAGCTTGAGGCTATGAAAAGGGTTGCTGAAGTCTTCAGCAAAGAAGTTGAAAGCAAAGGTAAAGATGGGAAATATAGGCATCCAATAGACTTGTTTATGGAGCTTGAGGAGAAGATTCCTCTAATCGCGAAGCAAGTGTCAAATGAAATGAAGCTCAAAGAAGAGCTTCCAGTGCTCGCTGCACTTGTAGCGGTTTCGCCAATAGACGCTGCAATCCATGATGCCTTTGGAAAAGTGAACAACATATGTAGTTATGACGGTTATGGACCAAAATACATGGATCATGATTTAAGCATATATCTTGGTCCAAAATTTAAGGGTAAATATGTGTCAGACTACATTAGGCGGAAATATAATCCGCGTTTACCAATTTTCCATCTTGTCGGCGGACTTGATAAATTAACCAAGGATGAAGTAGGCCCCGAAGATCCGAAGGATGGATTGCCAGTAAGCTTAGATGAATGGATTAGACGGGACGGAATATTTTGTTTCAAAATTAAGCTTAGGGGAAACGATATTGATTGGGATGTTCAAAGAACAAAAGCTGTAACAGAAGTTATAATGAGCGTCCTCAAAGAGCAGGGTAAAAACGAATTTTACCTATCAGTAGATTCAAATGAGATGCATAAATCTCCGGACGACGTCCTTGAATATCTCATAAGAGTTAAAAGGGAAGTGCCCGAAGCTTTCGAAAGGATTCTATATGTTGAACAGCCTGTTAGCCGAGACTTATCGAAATATATGCTCAACATGAAGCCGGTGTCTGAAGTTAAGCCTGTTTTGGCTGATGAAGCCGTCACAGACATTAAGAGTATGGATTTAGCATTAAGTCTCGGTTGGAGTGGAGTCGCATTAAAAACCTGCAAATGCCATACTTCAGCGCTTCTAATGGTAGCTAAGGCTGAAGAAATGGGCATACCCTACAGCGTTCAGGACCTCACTTGTCCAGGCTTAGCCCTAGTTCACTCAGCTGGCTTCGCTGCTAGAATAAATCCAATAAAAGGATTTGAATACAATGCTAGACAATATTTGCCGTTCGCATTTCCAGA
>CAYNMB010000096.1:2354-4025 GCA_964398235.1 uncultured Candidatus Bathyarchaeia archaeon
GATGTTGAAATCTGTGCAATATGCGATTTAGATGAAGATAGGCTAAATGAGACTGCAAATAAGTATGGAGTAAGCCAGCGTTTTAGAGATTATAGGGCTATGATTGAGAAGGTTCCTTTAGACGCCGTCTATGCCATCATGGCGCCCATACCTTTTGGCGGCTATGCCAATGCCGAGCCCCTATATAAAATTGTAGTTGAATGCCTTAAACGGGGACTTCATGTCTTTATAGAAAAGCCTCCCGGCGTCTCGCTTGAGGAGACTAGAAAGATGGCTGAAGCCGCTAAAAAATATGGTTGCAAGACTATGGTTGGCTTTAATAGGAGATTCATACCCGTGCTTAGAGAAGCGAAACGTAGGGTGGAGGAGCGGGGACCTATAACTCATTGCGTAGCTACTTTCCATAAAAACATGATTGGCAAGCCTGAGCCATGGGGACTTGTAAGCCATCTTGTGGCTGATGTCATACATGCAGTTGACACGCTTAGGTTTATGGGCGGAGAACCAGAGAACATTGTCAGCTACGTTGCAAGCTTTTATGCAGATTATCCAAACAGCTTTAATGCATTAATAAAGTTTAAGAATGGATGTATAGGCCATTTATGTTCAAATTACTCTTCCGGTGGACGTGTACATTACTTTGAAATGCATTCGAAAGGAATCTACGCATTTGTAAATCTCCCTTTTGAGCCAGAGAAACAAGAGGCTCTAATACTGAGGGATAATAAGCCTTATGGCAAAGCTGAAATATTGAAAAATCTTGATCTTGTAGGGGGATGCAGAGATTTTTATGTAACCTATGGTTTTCTTCAGGAAAATAGGCATTTCATAGACTGCATAAAGAAAGATGAGGTTCCTGAAACAAATTTTGAGGACGCCCTAAAAACCATGGAGCTTATAAAGCGTATAAAGTCTTCTACAATATAGGGGAGAGGAGGCAGGTTAATGAAACTCGTAATCTTTGCTAAAAAGTTTCAGGAGTTACCCCTACCTGAATTTGGAGACTTGGTTGCTGACATGGGCTTTGAAGGCGTGGATCTAACTGTTAGACCTACGGGCTATATAATCCCTGAGGAGGTTGTGGAGAAGCTTCCGGAGGCTGTTGACATACTGAAGGCTAGAGGGCTAGAAGTTCCGATGATAACGACCGCTATAACAAGTGCCGAGGAACCTTACGCTGAAGAAACATTTAAGACGGCTTCAGAATGCGGTGTGAAATACATAAAGCTGGGATATTGGAAATACAAGGGTTTTGGTCATTTGAGAAGCCAGATAGATGAGATTCGAAGGGCTCTAAAAGACATTCAGGCACTGAGTAAGAAATATAATGTGACGGCGGGTGTGCATATTCATTCAGGAATGTATATATCGGCTGAGCCAGCAATATTATGGGAAATTTTAAAGGACTTTAATCCGGATCTCGTTGGAGCTTACATAGATCCCGGTCACATGGCTGTTGAAGGAGGATTAGGCGGCTGGCTTATGGGCATGGATATTTTAGCCGAGAAAATACGTATGGTGGCGGTTAAAGATTATGGCTGGTTTAAGAAAGATGGTAAATGGGTAGCTCGGACAGTTCCATTAGGCGAGGGATTGGTTCCGTGGAGAAAGGTCTTTGAAATACTTAAGCGTATAGAATTTAAGGGTCCAGTATCTCTTCACAGCGAATAT
>CAYNMB010000097.1:0-3919 GCA_964398235.1 uncultured Candidatus Bathyarchaeia archaeon
CTTTATGCAAACAAAGCCTCTCCCTTCAGGATTTTCTGACGGTTCTTCGAGCCTTGGTTTTTCGTATGGCGGGTAGCTTAGCGTGGATTTCAATGCAACTATCTTGAAGGAACATTTCTTCAATAGCTGTTCAACTTCCCTTAAAGTATGGAAACGTGCATGGGCATAGAGAACGTGGCCTGCCTCACCTCTTTTTATGTATTCTCTACCCCAGCTTGAATCTCTTGGAATTATGCAAACCGCAAATTCACCGCCACAACGTAAAACTCTTCTCGCCTCCAGCAGAGTCTTCTCCGGGGAGTCAAGGAAGCATAGGGTTGCGATCATAAGTGCAAAGTCAAAGATTTCATTTTTAAATGGCAGATGTTCACCTACCGCTCTGACGGGCTTTATTCCGTAGGCTGACACGAATTTGAGCATCTTTATGGATGGATCTACACCTATGTCGATGGATGCTTGAGAGTCTAGGATACCGGTTCCAACACCGATAGATAACCCTCTACCCTTAAGCCTAAGAGCTCTTATTACTTTGGCTTCACATTCAAAGAGAATTGTATTTTTTCGATACCAGGAATCATATTTTTCCGCATATTCATCAAAAACCTTATAGCACAAAACTACACAGCCCTACTATTTCGGCATATCTGCTCTTTCAAGCTTAGATTTTAGGGATTTAACTTTTTCCTCCATACCTCTTTTCTTGTCTCTTCTATCATCGATTTGAATGGATGTAACCACACGCTTCACATCTGCTTTAAATACAGCCTCATGCATGGCTCCAGCTATTCTTAGGGCTTCATTTATGTTCTCGGCCTCAAAAATCGTGCACATTGGAGTAATCTCATATTTCACGCCCCATTTTTCCAGTTCTTTTAAGGCTGGGGCCAGAAATTTTGAGATGCTTGTACCCACGCCTAGGGGAATTATGCTGAGCTCAACTATCACCATGCTTTTCCACCACAACACTAAAAAAGGAAAAAGAATTATAAGTTTGTTTTTGACGAAGCATATTAGAGAGCTCAATAAAGTTTAAGAATGGTGATGTGCTTTTGTATTATATTCCCGGGAGGCGCATACATGAGAAAGAATGGTGTTATGACTAATGGGAAATTTGAGGGGTTAATGCATATCGCTAACTCTAAGGATCAGTTCACAATAGTGGCAACTGATCAAAGAGGCTCACTTAAAAGAATGATAAATCCCCAAGACCCGAACAGCGTAACACCGGAGCAAATGAAGAGGATTAAGAGGGCTTTAATAAAAAACCTAGTGGGTAAGAAAAGTCCGGGAAAGGCTAGTGGCGTACTCGTAGATCCTGAATATTCTTATGAGCGAGAGTTTCTGAAATCCTGTGAAATACGAGCTGATGTAGGCGTATTGATGAGCATTGAGGCAAGTGGATACGGCGGCAAGGGAGAATTTGCTCCTCAAGTTCAAATTTTTGGGGGATTAGAGGTAGAGGAAGCCGTCCTTAAAATTAAGAAAAGAGGGGCAGCGGCCGTTAAGATGCTGGTGTACTATCGACCAGACAGTCCTACGGCGCGATATCAGGAATCCATGGTGAAGGCGGTTGGAAGAGCATGTGAAAAATTTGACATCGCCTTTCTATTAGAGCCCGTCTCACATTCTCTTCAGGGAGGCCCACATAAAAAGCGTGATCCGAAAGAGTTCTCTAAGATTAAGCCTTGGATAGTTATTGAAACCGCCAAGGAGTTAACTAAGCCGGAATACTGTGTGGATGTTCTTAAGGCGGAGTTTCCGCTTAACTTAAAGTATGCTGAGGAACTTGGACAAGATCCCTCCGAGGCATGTAAGGAACTTGATGAGGCAAGTCAGATTCCATGGGTAATTCTCAGCGCAGGCGTCGACTACGAAGAATTTAAAGAAAATCTCAAGTACGCCGTGGATAATGGGGCTTCAGGCTTCCTCTGCGGACGGGCAATATGGAAAGAAGCCGTTGGAAGAGACGATATGGATGAGTTTCTCCTCACCACTGGAGTTAAGAGACTTAACGAGCTGGTTGACATCGTAGAGGAAAAAGCCACACCATGGTATAAGAAATACGTTGACTCGATAAGCGACATAGAAATTATACGGGGAGAATAAATCCTCAAATCATCTTATTTCTTTCATTCCCCGAAAAATAGAGTGAATCTGTAACATACTGGCGTATCTTATTCTCTACCAAGTTTCCTGCCTCTGGAGAACCTCATGGCTTCTCTATCCCTTATTTCATATCCTCTGAGGTAAGCTCTTTTGATGCAGCTTCACAGCCGCATAGAAGAAAGAAAATGTGAAGATTAGAAGTATGATTATATCCATTAGGGGTGGAATTTGACTAGTTCCCTGAATTGAGAATCTCACTAGGTCTACGAAATATGTTAGGGGAGAAAAGTAGGCGACTATTCTTCCCCATAGGGGCATAGATTCTAGCGGTATGAAGACTCCGCTTATGAAGACTAGTGGAAACTTGACGAGGGAAGAGAGCATCATAACGGTTGCAGGAGTATCTGAGGGCGGAGACGATAGGAGAGCTCCAAGAGAGGAGAAGCAGAAGGAGGAGATTAGAGTGCCAAGCAACATAAGGGGGAAATTGAGTATAGGAGCACCCATCATTATGCTAACCGCTATGGGAATCGCTGACACTAGCAGGGCAAAGATAACTGAAGCCAACACGTCTCCAAGGATTATGGTTGTAACCGTTATGGGCGCGGAGACTAGCCGTTCAAGCGTTCTCATGCGTGTCTCCCATGGCGCCACAACTGGAACAACTGATGTTGAAGTGAAAAACAACGCCATTCCCAACATTCCTGGAATGAAAAAGCCTAGGGGCAGCTCCCGTCCAATTGAAAAAGCTAGAAACAGGAAGAAGGGAAGCAGGAGACCGAATATTATTACGGGTCCCTTGAAATAGTATATTCGCATATCTTTCTTGCAGATGGCTATCGCTCTCCTAAATTGATCACCAGCACTATTTTTAAACAACTTTCTCTCCATTTTTAATCTTCACCTTTACTTTCAATTATCTTGAGAAAAACGTCTTCAAGTGTAGGGGCTAAAATCTGCAACCACATGAGCTTTAGACCATTTTTCCTCCTGTAATCGACAATTTGCTCTACAAGATCAAACGGTGAATCAGTATATAATCGGAATATCTTCCCAATCTTCTCAGCCCTATTAACAAATGAGAGAGCGGATAAATCTTTAAGGTCAATAGGCTTGTCAAAAACTACTTCCACACATTGGAGCTTCCGCATAACTCTCCTTAACCTTTCAGGAGTATCGATAGCGGCTATTCTCCCATGATTGATGATTGCAATCCTATCGCAGAGTTGATTCGCCTCCTCCATGTTATGAGTCGTCAGGAAAACCGTTACTCCCTTCTCCTTATTTAATTCCCGGAGAAGCCTACGAATGATGCGGGCGCTTTGCACATCTAATCCAACAGTAGGTTCATCGAGGAAAAGTATTTTCGGATCATTCAACAGAGCCATGCAGAGAAGAAGCCTTTGCCTCATTCCCTTAGAAAGCTTCTTAGCTTTAACATCCCGTTTCTCATAGAGATTTAATTCGCGGAGAAGCCTTTCCGCATTTTTGCATCTGAGCTCCCTAGGCACTCCATAGAGTTCTCCCATAAACATGAGATTCTGCCACACGGAGAGATCAATATATACATTCGCCATTTCAGGAACTATTCCCATAATCTGCTTAGCTTTGATGGTTTCTCTTCCTATGTCATAGCCCATTACAGATGCTGATCCTTCATCGGGTTTTATCAATCCAGTGAGCATTCTTATCGTAGTAGTCTTACCTGCACCGTTTGGACCTAAAAAACCAAAAAATTCTCCTTTCTTCACCTCGAAGCTAATGTGATCCACAGCCACAAGTTTGCCGTATCTCTTCGTTAAATTCTTAACGA
>CAYNMB010000098.1:0-3838 GCA_964398235.1 uncultured Candidatus Bathyarchaeia archaeon
GCATTGATTTAAGTCTCGTTTCTTCATATTCCCTATACTTTCTTACGACTTCATCAAGTTTTGGAGCTTCAAAGAATTTTCTTCCAGTTATGTCGTTGGCGGCAGCCATATATATTTCGCTTATAATGGTCTTTAGTTGCGGGTCAAGCTTCGGCGGAGAGGATTTGCAGATTTTCCTCCAGTCCTCTAAGCCTGTTTTCTCGGCTTTCTTCTTCGCTTCTTCCACATCTCTATACCATTCGGTTCTCCTATAGAATTGTCTGGCAACTTCCTTGCTAACATGTACGCCATCGTAGGTGAAGCGGCATTCATCTAATGTGCCGACAACATCCACTATCATCAACCGCCTTTCTGAATCAAACGCCAGCTCTATTTTTCCATCCTCATTTATTAAGCCGACTTTTGAGACGGCTTCGGTTATTATGTTGTTGGTTTTAAAAAGCATGTTCTTTATCTCCTCCACTTCATCATCCGTTAAGCCAGCTATTCTCCGCGCTTCCTCCCAAGTAATATATCGATCCTTTTCCTCAAGCTTTGTGCTAACATCGAAAATCGGCTTTGGAAGTCTTTCACCGGGCTTAGGGTAGTGGTTTAAGCCTAGGTCTTTAATTGTAATTAAGCCCTGTTCAAGCCTCTTGAAGACTGAGGAGCCCTTTGGCAAACCGTTTCGATAAATGATTTCAAGGGGAATTAGATAGTTTTTTAGGTTCCGCGTGAACATGCTATAATCGTATTTTAGCGTTCCATCCCTATCCCTGTAGGCTCTAGGCCTATAAACATTTACTAGATGGAATTCCATTATGTTTGTCGGCTGGGTAAGCTCGTTAAATCTTACAAGCTTTCCATCTTGGTCTATAACGCCCCTATAATGGGTTCTAATGTTTTCTTCTTCTAGTTTTTCAAAGAAGAATGCACCCATTATACATAGGGCTTCGCCTTTAAATGGTATGTGATCCGGCATCTCGCCCCAATCGAAAACTGAGTAGCGGTTTGAGAAATGGAATCTACCTATGCCCATATCATTTTTGGTGGGTGGCTTAACAACCTCTAAGTCCTTAACGCTACCCATATAGGCTTCAGCCTCCTGAGTTTCTAAGTAGTTTGTCAGCTTCCTCTATCTCCATTTTCTTGGAGAGCTGATATTCACGAATCTTCTCAGCTAAGTCTGGGTCTTCTAATGCAAAAATTTTTGCTACGGCTATTGCTGCTCCTTCAGGCTCAATGGTTACTACTGAACCTATGCCGCTTGGAACCCTAAGTGATGAATATATGTCTGCGCCAGCAAATTTTTCGGAATATGGTGGACAGGCTATAACTGGTTTAGTTGTATTTGCATCCGCGAAAGCGCTTAATGCGTTGGATCTTCCGGCAACCGTTATAAACACAACTTTCTCATCGTCATATTCCTTTAATATTTCTAAAACTTTCTCCGGCGTTTTATGTGCTGATGCGACTCTAAAAACGTATTTGATGCCTAAAGCGCTCAGATATTCTGCTATTTTGCGGGAAAAATTTAAGTCTTTTTTAGAGCCCATTAGAATGATAGCTTTTCCTTTCGCCATCTTTTTTCTTAGCACCCTTCGGTTCATTCGGTTAATGGGAAATTCACAACGCTGTTTGTTCTACTGGACTTATATATCGCCATTATGACCTCGAGGGATCTTCTTCCTTCAACTCCATCAACAAACGGTTTCCTATCCTCGATTATCGCCTCCGCGAAATCCTTTATTAGCGCTGCATGATTTACTGGTGGAACAAGCTCTGGTCTAGCCCATGATTTAAGCCCTTTCTTAGTGCCCTCGGAGACTATTTCTTCCTCGCCTACCACAGACCACCTCTTCAAGGTTTCGCCCTCTATGATGGCGGTTCCCTTAGTCCCATGTATTTCAAGCCTAGTTGGCAGTCCCGGATAAATCGCCGTGCTCCCCTGGATCACGCCTATTGCACCGTTCTCAAACCTTATGGTTGCAACCGCTAGGTCCTCGACCTCGATGTTGTGGGCAAACGTGTCCATTTGAGCCCAAAGACATTTTGGTTGACCTAGGATCCACACTAGGAGATCTATGGTGTGTATTGCCTGATTTATTAATGCCCCTCCGCCTTCAGTCGCCCAACGTCCTCTCCATGAGCTGCTTTCATAATATTCTTGGGTTCTGAACCACTCGACAACGGCTTCGCCGGAAATTAGGCGTCCGAAAACACCCTTATCCGCCGCTTCCTTAACTTTTCTAACCGTTTGATCGAAGCGTGATTGAAAGTTTACGCCGAGCTTCAACCCCTTCTCCTCAGCTTTTTTAATCATTTCATCCGCTTCCTTGAGGCTTATTGCCATTGGCTTATCAACTAAAACATGTTTTCCTGCTTCTAGGGCGTCTAGGGTCATTGGATAATGTAGGTAATGCGGCGTGCTTATTATGACGGCGTCTATTGGAGCCTCCTTCAGCATTTTCTTGTAGTCGGTATACCAGTGTTTTACACCCCATTTTGACGCAAATTCCTTCGCTCTCTCTTCTCTTCGACTTGTAATGGCGGTAAGCTCAGCTACTCCGCTGTCAGCTATTAATGCTATTCCATTAGCGCAGAAATTGGCTCCAACCCCTGTTCCAATTATGCCGAATCTAACCTTATTAACCAAATACTCTCACCTCTAAACTTGATTCTCTTCAAAATATAGTGCAATACTATCCCTTATTTAATTTATTTATGCTGTGAAGAACGGTCTTCTCTTTTTCACGGCTTTAATGAAGAGGTTTTTTAGGTATTCATCATCCCTGCCTTCTCTCATTGGAGATAAAATGTCAACAAGGTTGTCATTTCTGAAGAGGCATGGTTTAAGTTTTCCATCGGATGTTAAGCGAATTTTGTTGCAATGAAGACAGAACTCGGTATTATGCATGGGCTTAACAACTTCGACTTCAGCTCCATTGACTAAAAAATATTTTTTTCTATGTTGCATCCGCCTAACAACTATTTTCTCAGCTCTTTTTTCAAGATACTTTTCAACATTGCTTAAATCTAAATGATATTGCTCATAGAATTCTTCATCTCCAAATTCTTCGAGCTCAATTATTTGGAGGATTAAGTCATATTTCTCTGCAAAACAGATTAAATCATCTATTTCATCATCATTTACGCCCTTAAGCAAAACAACATTCACTTTAACAGGGTTTAATCCAACCTCAATGGCTCTGAGAATTCCGTCAATAACCTTTTTATGGGCGTCCACGCTGGTAATGAACCTAAATCTTTCGGGCTTCAAAGTGTTTAGGCTAACATTTACTCTCATGAGTCCAGCCTCCTTTAGTTGATCGGCATAATGGGCTAGGAGGAAACCGTTAGTCGTCATCGCGACATCCTTTATGCCTGGAACACTGCTTATACGTCGTGTTATGTCAACTATGTCATCGCGTAGCAGAGGTTCTCCGCCAGTTAACTTAACGCCATAAACGCCTAACGAGGCGGCTATCTTAACTATCCGTTCAATTTCCTCAGGCTTCATTTCAGTCTTGCAATTAAAGGGATATCCTTCACGATGGCAGTAAATGCAATTAAAATTGCATTTCTGGGTAACGGATATTCTGAGATTTTCAACCGGTCTCCCGAAATTATCTATGAGCGTCAAACAAACTTCCCCTACAACCCTTATTAGTAAAATGGATGGAGAACAGCCTTTTATCTTTTTACCGCACTTATTTTACAGCTGGCGGAGCATATTCATGTAAATTGGGCTATTTCATACCTGGACGTTTAGGAAGGTTGTTATGAGAAACCCTATGATGAAGGTTAAGCCTGCGACTCCAAGGCTGACCGCTGTCATTTCGAAGAAGCGTTTTCCAAA
>CAYNMB010000099.1:0-3824 GCA_964398235.1 uncultured Candidatus Bathyarchaeia archaeon
ATCAGAATACATATGGAGAGAATAGTGAAGAATCCACGTATCTTCTTACGCTTTATGTTCCGTTTACCCATTGAGAAAATTATTGAAATAGCGCTTCTCCATTGAACCTCACCCTCAACAGTTCTTTCCTTCCAAACGCGCGGTATACCGAAAACTATGGCTAAGACCCCTGCAAACGATATCAAAGCTGATTCTAAGAAAAGCACAAGGTTTTCATCGATGATTACATGTGATCCTGGATGAATAAGATACAGAATGCCCAGAAAGCTGATATAAAAAATTACGCTTGAAATCATTTTCTTTCTGTTTTCTTCAAAGAAGAATGAAGCCAATACAACGCTGAACACTGCAATTACCGCTGATAAGTAAACGGCATTAGTTTTACCTATCAGATATTTGTTCTGTAGCACGAAGGAAATATAATTTATTTGTCCCAGAGCATCCCTAAGAATTAACCAGACTTCCTCATAATCTTTGTCAGTCTCTGCCTTTTGAAGAAGAATCTCGGCATTTAGCCTTTTCTGACCCGCTTGCGTCAATATGCGTCTTTCATCAAAGACCGTAAAACCAATGTTTTGAGCCTCATCCAGCTTAGAAGAAATCATTGAATACATGGAATTAATATATTCTAGTCCCCTTTTAAGACTGAATTCTGCAAGCCTAATGTTTGACAAATAGCTTCCCTGCGGCAATATAAAGGGAAGAGAATTATTATCTATGGTAAAAGTTTCACTCTCTATTGAGTAATAACCACGCCGGATAAGAGGAAACCAAACTCTAACTTCAATCTTAAAGGGCACATTTGCTGGAACAGCGACAAGCTTTCTACCTAAACGTAAGAAGAAGGCATCTTGCGTGTTTCCATACTCTTGAATAAATGAGTAATTAGAAGAAGATGTTTCTACAACTTTCAGAGTCATGTACCTTTCTTCGGGACTCGATGATTGAACGATATATGGAACACCCTCAACCTCGATCAACGCTCCAGGAACTAACCGTAAAACTACACTTTCAGGTTTTTCAGCCTCAAACACAATATCTTTTCCATATCTGCTAGGAACATACTCCAACACTCTTGCTTCAAAATTGCCTTTGTAAGCATAAATACGGTAAGCATGCCCAATCTTTAAGTAGTCTCCAGAAACGTAACATTCGCCATTTTCATCCGTGAAATATATGCCGGAACCGGGTTTTGGAGCCTCAACCGAGGTAAGATCCCATATTAGCACGGTTGCGTTTTGAATCGGTTCACCAGTCGTAGCATCAAGAACGGTTACATGAAGTGAGGGACTGGTGGTTTTCATATATTCTTCAGCATAAGCCTGTGAGGAAAAGCCAATTACAATAAGCATTAAAAGAAGGACATAGGCGATCAATTTCTTCATGTATTTTCTTCTCTCCATCTAATTTTTCACAATTTTTGAAATCATATATGACTTATAAGTTTTTCGAGGTAGCCTCTAAGGATACCCCAACAATCTGACAATAAAAAATTATGGAAGAACCCTAACCGTAAAAGTCTGGATGTCCTTTTTCCCTTTGTCCGATTCCACTTTTACGCTGACTATGTGAACTCCAACATCTCCCCCGCTTGGACGCCCCAGAATAATTCCTTTTTCTGGATCTATTGAAAGCCAGTCTGGAGCCTTAACCAAACTAAATGTGAGCTTATCTTCCATTTCAAAGGATAGGTGATAGGGGTTTCCATTTTTCATCTTTGAGATAAGTCTACCCATCGATTTTATGCATTTAACCTGATACTTATATTCCTGACCTACCTTAACTTCTGTTGGTGGTTTAGAGTATATGAAGGGTGTGGGAACTTCAGCATAATCTGAAGCCCCGCTTCTATTGCCTTTCTCATCTACAGCCACCACTCTATAGTAGGTTTTGTTAAATCTATGGTCAAGGTCATTTCCTATAACTTTAAGCTCTGTGCGGTCGGTTGTCGCTATCAAATTTGATGGAAAAATTACGGGAGGCCCATTATCAACCTTAACGGGATAGGATTCGAGGCTGGCGGTAAAACCCTTCTCATCGCTTCCATAAACTTCATATTTGACAGGTGCTCTTCCTTTAGGATTAGGCTTCCATTTTAATACGCCTATTCTAAGCTCCCGATTTATTTCAAGCTTCACGTCCAATGGAACCCCGGGGCCCCTTACCGTGAAGCTCCAGATTGGACTCCACTTGCTCCAAACACCACTAGCATTTCGAGCTCTCACTCTCCAATAATATTTAGTGTCTGGATTAAGGAGCCCTATGCAGGGAGTTCTGTATTTATTTGACCCCTTAAATGCTGTTTTTGATATGAGGCGATCGAAATTTGGAGAGAGGGGCCAAGCCATGTCAGGTCTGTCGCTGAGTTGAAAGTGATAGTCCACTACGGGTTCATTGTTCGGATCTTCGGCTTCTTCCCATTCGAAAACTATGTCAGTGCCTTCTACTTCGCCTCCATCAGGGGGATTTATTGGCTTTAATGGAGGTTTAGGAGGCTTTGTGTCGAATCTTTCTCTCCAACATAAGGTTATTTTAACCTTTCTATCATCCATGTTCTCATCAATATACTTTAGGATGTTTTGCCCAACCTTTAATGCCGGTAAACCGATATGAGCCATTTGTAAATCCAGTATTATGGTTAATTCTTCCAATCCCACGTTTAGCGGATTTTCCATGCTTTGGAGTTCAATCTTAAAATACATTTGATATCTTGCTGGATCAGTAGGCGGCAAGAAGGGATCTAAGCTTATTTTTCTTATTATGTAGCCGGTTTCTTCCTCACACCACACATACTGCCAGTTTTTCATATCAAATGAAATGAGGAAGTTGAGGGAGTCTAATATGCTTCGTCTATAGCCTGCATATTTCAAACATCCACCGACAATAGGGTAGGGGCTCTTCATAGGGATTATGGCAAAGCTTTCCGCATCCTGCTTTTCGGGATGAAGAGCCAATTCCTCATTTGGTTTTCCAAAGACTATGTTCTTCATTGTTAAGAAGGCGTACTTGCATTCCGGGCTTCTGAGGCTGGGGCTATAAATTAGCTCGCCATTACATATTTTGCTCCAGCATCTATATGCTCGTCCACTAGCATACCTGTGTGGAGGAAATTTACCGTGATATTTGCCTTTATTATCCCATCTCCACACGAGGGTTTCTCCGGGTCTAAGCGTGATCATCATTTTATGCCCTATATGAGAACGCCTCTCCCCCTCCCTAGCACCCTCATAATAATAGAGCGCAGCGGTCTGTTCACTATAATCAAATCTATTATCCGGTCTAAGGATTCCATATACGTGGGTTCGTTTAACTAAATCGGGATCCCTAACGATATCTTCCTCTGAGGCTATAGTTTTGTTGTCTCTAAGCAGGAAGAAGACGTTTTCATCTCCATCTAGGAGATGCCATCTGCCATTGTAGAAGACTTCAGTGACGGAATGTCCATGCGGATGACCTGGTCTTGTCCTTAACCCGGCTAGGCGCCAGAGATCCGCTATTACGTGGGCATCGTCGCCACAAAGCGTATACCCATAGATATTGAAGACCTTAACTGGATCCCTGACCTCCTCATCTTGGGTGGTGGCATGAAACCTATGATTCTTTTCAAAAAGCCATATGAATATGGCTTTTTCCCGATCGTTCTTGGCTCCTTTAGTGGCGTATTTAACTATGTCCTCAACGGTTCTCCAGCATCTATCATTCACTATTATCCAGGGATTAACGACGGGTTTATCGCCAACATTCTCCATTCTAACATAGATCATGGGCTCAAAGGCTTGGTCATACACTTCATAGCCAACCGGGCTCCTAGTGTTAAATCCATC
>CAYNMB010000100.1:0-3822 GCA_964398235.1 uncultured Candidatus Bathyarchaeia archaeon
TTTAGAGCCTTTTCCCTAGCTTTTCTCCCCATTTCCAATGTTAGGTTCTCATTTTCTATTAGAGTGTTCATGGCGTTTGCAACATCTTTTGGATCTCGGGGATTAACTGTCAGCCCATTTTCCCAGTTAGTGATGAACTCGGATACTCCCCCATTATTCGAAACTATTGAGGGTTTTCCATGAATTGCAGCCTCAACTGGAACTAGGCCGAAGGGTTCATTGAGGGCTATGTGAACCGTGAATAAACAGTTTTCATAGTATTTGCTTAGCTCCTGTTCGCTTACCTTACGCTTAAAAATAATGTTCTTTAGATTAAGGTCCCTAGCAAATTTTCGAATATCTTTCTCCAGCGGACCGCTTCCTATAATTACAAGGTTAATGGACGGATTTCTTTTTTCGAGATGCTTGAAGGCTTTCAGTAATGTGAAGTAATTTTTCATCGGTATCATTGAGCCAACCGCTAAAATAAACGGATCTTTTACCTCTTGGCGATTATCGTCTGATGCATTCAATTGCTTCCTAAAGAGTTCTACGCCGGGATAAATGACTTCTATGGGCTTCTTGAAATCATATATTCTTCTGATTATTTTTTTGGTGTAGTGGCTGTTTGCCACTATTTTCAAGTATCTGCGTATTGTTGTTTTGTCAACTGCTCTAAGCACATATATTGATGCGTCATATAGTATGTCTGAGAGGAAAATTGAGGTTAGGGTTCTTCCATAGAAAATTGTGCTCGTCGGCTTAACCGTGCAGCTTATTTCCCTATAATCCATGTTGGACAGCCAGTTTTCCCACAGGGCTCTTAGAGGCTCGCCGCAATACCAGAGGATTCTTGATTTAAGGAAGATTGATAAATAGTAGGCTAAAAGCGGACATATATGATGATGAACAAGTATTCTATCAAATGACCCTAAATATTTTATAAGCCCAATTATCTTTTGCATATCTTTCATTGAGCGGGGTATTCCAGAGGGCAGTTTTTTCATAGTTAAGTGGAGGAGGGTTCTATTTTTCCATTCAGGGTTTAATGGTCCATCATAAAATAGCTCCACATTATAGCCATATTTGGCTAAGTATATGGCGTGGAGAAGCGTTAATTTTTCACCTCCACCGAATCTTCCTAAGGCGTGGTGAAGAATCGCTATTCTGATGTTAGGCACCTCCACGGCTTTTAAAGACGAGTTCTTTTATTTCATCCCCTACTAGTTTGGGGCAGACATTCTTAGAAAATTATCTTTGCTGATATAGCTGCTGTTAGGTTGTCTCCTTGAAGATGGACTTAAGCGTTTTCATCAGCGATTTCTTCCATCTCTCGATGATTGCTTGGGGAAGCAACAGTACAATTGTAACCGAGATTAGTGTTATTGCAGAGATCTCTAACCCCGTATTAGCGTATGTTTGACCCGTAAAATATATTTTTAGGTGAAAACTTCCAGTCTTATTTATATAGAAGCCGTTAACCAGCGAATAAACTGGTATTGAAGGTATTTCCTCATCGTCTAGGTATGCTTTCCAGAGCGGATGATATGATTCTGAGAAAACTAGGATGAAGGGGCTTGTGCCATTCTCTATGGAAACCTCATATTCGCATGGATTCATTTTTTCATAGCTTACTTTCAGTTCATGCTTCCCGCTGAATAGATTGTTTAGATCTAGCTCTTTCTCATCATTTTTAAGCGAGTATACTATGAGCTGGTCGAGATTTATGCTTTCTAGGGAGTTTAGGGCACCGATGTTGATGACATGTTCGCCCACCTTAAGGCTTACTGGACTGCTCTGATACCATTGAACATCATCCGTGAGGTTTAATTGTTTTAGCGGGATTGTTTCATTATCCACTCTTAAGTATGGGGCTCCTAGACTCTGGTTTTTTATTGAACGTATGGCGAAGACGTAGCGTCCCTCTTTTGGAATAAATATTTGGGTTGAGGCGGGCTGGGGGAATGAATATGCCTCTAGCTCATAGATGCTTGCCAAATTATATAATCGTGATAGAGCCGTTATGAAGACACGTATTTTCGACGTTTTTACAGGTTTCTTAAATATGTGCATTCGCTCTAGCATCGTATTTCCTTCCACGGAAACCTGATCTATCCAGGCTGTTCCATTCCACGTTTGTATCGTATAGTTTTCTGCAATCGCCCTCTCGAAAAAGATGCGTACGCCGTAAATTTCTTGCGGCTTATCCCATTCAATCATCAGCCATTGGGGCGCGGGTTTCCCTGGTTTTGAAGCCCATCTTGTATGCAGGTTTCCATCATTAGCTAGGTGGGGCCAGAGGGTAATGTTCCATTTTTTATCGAATTGGCAGGAGCTGGCTGAGGCGTTGCCTAGGGGCGCAACATTGACTCCGATGGCTTTTAGGTAGATGAAGAAGTCTTCATAGGTTTTTGGGGAGATTTCCCAATTTGATGGAAGATTCGGTGTAAAGGTTTTTTCAGCCTCCAGGACATAGATTATTCTTCCCGGATACTTTTTCAGAGTGTTTAGTAGGTTGTTCATTTCTTGCTGGAAGCTGCCTTGTTTTATGATGGCGATGGCGTCTATGTCGTTATAGCCTTTTCCATCATTCATGAGCGTGAGCGTGTGTTTGCCGCTTTCTAGCTTCAGGGAGTTTATTTTCACCCATTTTAACCCCGATTTGAAGGATGATGTTGGCTGTATTTCCCCAATTTTAGCGTCGTCTATTGAAATGCTTAGTTTTCCCCTTTTATCGGCGAAGGCTATTCTCAGCCATATCTCATAGCTTCCTTCCTCGTCTATTTTGAAGGATATGCTGATTTTATTTGCACCGGCTGTTGAAAGGGTGCATCCGCCTAATACTAGGCAACCTAATTTCGACCAGTAATCTGAGGAAACCCAGTATTTATTGCGGTTGAGGCTTGGGAAACCGTATTCTCCAGCATATATGAAGACAGACGCCCTATTCTTTAGGGACAGCATAACGGCATCCGTTATGTTGCTGTTAACGAAAATTATGTCTTCTAGGATTCTGGTCACGCCATTTAAGGTGATGGGGTCGTTCATTTGATTAGCGAATATAAGCGCAGTTTGATTGAAGTTGAATCCCTCAATCTTACTTAGGGAGGCAAAGCTTTCTGATCCCCCGAAGATTAGGGAGCAATATTCTGTTGCAAAAAATCTAGGCACATAATAGTTGTTCTCCAATATTATGGAGCTTTGATTAAAAACTACATGGTATCCCCGCTGATTTAAGAAAAAGTTTCTCGTGGCTTCCGCGAGATACGTTGGCAGAACTATGTATTTATAGTTGAATGGACCAAGCATTTTGAACAGATTTTTTGTTAAGCGTTCACGTACAATATAGAATCTTAGGTAATTGATGAAGCCGCGGGTTAATGGATTCCATCCACCGTTTTGGAGAACCGGCTTGTCGTGGATAAATGAGCTATCGTATCCAATGTCATGCCCCCACCCCAAGCTAGTTTTCATACCGGAGGAGGCGAAGTCTGATCTTGGATTCATCGAACCCTCCCATTCTTCCGGACCGTTGTTTACGGTTACAATTTTGTAGTCTCCTGAAACATTTGCAAGCCAGACATATGGTTCCAGATAGCTTTTTGGAGGAGTATAAACCTGCAGTCCCTGGGTGAAGAAGTATGTGCATGATAGGAAGCCGCTTAAGAGTATGGAGATGAGTAGTAGTATGCATAGGTAGTATAGGATTTTATGCATGTATCTGACAATCTTGTTTAGAATGTTTATTGAAACAAGGACTTTTTGAACCCTATTTTCTCCGCGGATTTCCGCCTCTAGGTATATCTTCTTTTTCTCAGCGTGTCTTTTTTCTCGAATATATTT
>CAYNMB010000101.1:0-3455 GCA_964398235.1 uncultured Candidatus Bathyarchaeia archaeon
CGAGGTTGCCTAGCGACATTGCTAGCCATGCGCCGGAGGAGCCGATTCCAAGATTAAATGCAAGCACGTATCCTAAGCCAACCCTGATCACCCACAGTCTGATTATTCCAATTGCTGTTGGAAAGGTTGTGTGACCTGAACCTCTTCCAGTTGATATTCCAAGAATGAATAGACCGAAGAATGGTAGAGTTGGCAGTAGGATTTGGAGGAAAAAATCTGTTTCAGCTAGGATTTTTGGATTATCTGCAAATATATCAGCCAGCTTTACTCTAAATGGATACACTAGTAGGACGCCGACTGCAATTAAAGCGGCTATTAGAAGGGCTGACTTATATGCCGATTCTCTAGCTCTCTCCTCTTTTCCGGCACCCATATTCTGTCCAACCATTATTGATACCGCTCCGCCTAGACCCCACAGAACCGAGTCCACAATGTTCACTATGACAAAACCTATTGAGTATGCTGTGGCAACTTCAACTCCAAACTGATTTATAATCCATTGCTGAAAGACAAAGGCGAAGCCATTCGCTACACCGAGCATAACTATAGGTGAACCTATACGGAAAACTAAGGTAATCCAATCAAGACTTAGATCTCTAGTGAAGAATATTTTAAACTCCGGGTAATTTTTTCTTAAAATGTAAGCCAATGCGCCTATTGATATCATCTTCCCAATAACATCCGTAAGAGCTGCGCCCACAACCCCAAGCTTTGGAAAGGGACCTAAACCAAGAATGAAAAATGGATCCAGCAGTATGTTTAAGCTAACGGCAATACTGTTGATTATTGCCGGTCTTTTTGTGTCTCCCACGCTCTGAAGTAGGGTTGCGAATATAAAGGAGATATAGCTGAGAAAAATGTCAAATGATATTATGCTAGAGAAATTCACTACATCCTCAAGGATTTCAGGAGGAGTTGATATGAGGAGGGCAAAAATTGGCTTTCTCAGCAATAAAAGTGTTATGCATAAAGTGGAGCCTATGAGAAATGAGAGAGTGAAAAATCTGGATGCTGAGAGACTAGCCTCCTTATAGGCTTTGCTTCCAATATACTGGGAAACAATGCTTAGGCAAGCGGCAGTCAAAGCGCGTAGAAACGCGTTGAAGAGCATCATCACAGGCCATATTTGTCTCGGGATAGCCACGGCGATTTCGCTATATAGGCTCAGCCAATATGAGTCTGCAACATTATAGGCTACAAATGCGAGCTGACTTATAAGTGGAGGAACACCCAGCCATAGGAGTGTACGGATGATTGGGCCGTCAACTATTTTATCCCTATACTTTCCCAGAGACCATTTGTTCAAAGTCTCCGCCGAAACCTCCTCTTTTAGAGTTAGAGTATATGCGGTATCTTCTAAAAGGTTTTCTTAAAAATCTATGATAGCCCTTCGGTTGTTATGGGCGTGTAATCGCCTATACTGAATGCATGAGAGAGGTTGAAAATTGTTTTGCACCAGATATTTTATACCTAGTTGCCTAAGAATATTATTTATCTGGATTTGGTGATAAAGCATGAGTCTATCTGGCGAGATAGTTGTTATGGGAAGGTTTGATGGCGGTAATCCTCAATGCAGTTCTGACATCGTGAAGGTTGATGACTTCACTTTCAGAATATATCCCTATAGTGAAGATAGAGACGATAACTATATGTTTAGGGTTGATGTGAGGGCTTGTAGCAGCTATCGGAAACCTAAGCGCGTAACTCTATTTTTTGAGTGGCGTGCCTGGAGAGCGGAGAGATATATGGATAGCAGACGCATATTTTATTATAAGCATGAAGATGGAGAATGGAAAATTAAGGAGGGACAGGTAGACGGCAATGTGAGCACATTAACTTTGGAGATTCCTCCAGGCGAGACCATCATCAGCCTCAATCCTCTATACAATTATGAGAGATTGCAACGGTATGTGAGATCTATAAGGAAAAACCCTTATGTGGAAGCTTGGATAGCGGGCTTTAGCGAGGAGAATCGAAACATATGGTGCATTAAACTCACAGATCCTAGAGTCTCTGAAGAAGCTAAGCGGAAATTAATGATCATAGCGAGAGTGCATCCATATGAGACATCCGGTTCCTATTGTGTTGAAAGCATGATAAACTATCTTCTAAGCGGAAATCCAGAAGCCTCTGAATTGCTCACTAAATTCATTTTCTACTTTGTACCCATGCCTAATCCAGACGGCGTATATAATGGTCTTTGCAAATTAACCCGCGTTAACGGATTTGATTTTTCCCATGGAAACGTTCTGACCTCTAGGGATAAAGCCTGCAAGACGGTTATCAATTTAGCCAGAATGATTAAACCTCAATTCGCATTAGATATTCATGGCCATATGATTAAAGATGCTGAGCAGCTGGGATGCTGCAACGAGAGATTACTTGAAGAATTCTTGAAGCTTATGCCAAAGCCGGATCCATTTAATGCTGGAAAGCAATGGAAAATTTACTACCGCAGATATGAGCCTACTGAAGAAAAACCGGAGGAACGTGCACATTATGGGTTTAGAAGATTCTGTGCCGAGGAGCTCGGCGCTATTGACTTCCTCCTAGGCTTTGCATGGCTTGGTCGAAAAATCGAGGAAATGGAGGAAATTGCGATCATTAGTTTGAAGGCTCTAACCACCGCCATACTGAGAACCCTATAATGCTCAGAAAACATTTACCTAAAACATCAAATTAGCGGTAAACTCATGTTCTATTTCTTTAGATTATGGGTGTAAGTTTAGGAAGCGGGTAACCTTTCGACAGATCTAGCTCAACAGCGTATAATGATGTTCGAGGCGTAATACCGTATAGAAGAGGGCAACCATGCACGTTTGTCAGGCGCAGATAGGTTTCAGCCACTGGACTAAGCCTTATGGCTAGGTTTCTATAGCCGGCTTTAACTACGATAACCGCCACTCCCCCGCTTCTTCTAACCCTAGTTGCGATTAAATTTAAAAGATTTTCACACATTTTCTCGCCATAAAGGGTTCTCAAAGTATCTACGCTTATTTCAAGTAGGGGCGGTTGACTTGTTTCAGCAGCAACCTGCTCGATCACTCCTAGAAGTTTTTCCAAGCTTTCGTCGTTAATCCTTAAAGTGGCTGTTTTCGGCAAATTCTCAGAAGCCTCATAGGGGACAAGGAACATTAACTGTCTATTTAATTCTTCTTCAGTAAAGCCACAAATGCTGAAGCATTTTTTAATCATTAGGTGGTCAATTCCATGGCTGGGAACCATCACTACGCGCCTGCCTTGGGCAAGAAAGTTAGCCACTATAGAAAACACTAGAATACCATATTGGATGGAGGATGCTTTTTCATCAACCTCCAGCAACATTATTGAACCTTTAGGTATACCGCCGCCCAACGCTTCATCTAGGCTTTCTGAACCTGTCGAGCATTTGTCCAACTGGTCGGAGATTGGTTGAAAACGTCTTAGATTCTTTATCGGCTCGAGTCTAGAATATG
>CAYNMB010000102.1:0-3357 GCA_964398235.1 uncultured Candidatus Bathyarchaeia archaeon
TAGAGATTGACGTTAGAAGTTATTTGTTTTGGCGCCTTAAACGTGGATAAACTCTATCGCGTTGACAGAATAGCGGGGGCTGAGGAGGAGAGCGTTATCTTAGATTTCAAAAAATCTCCAGGCGGATCCGCCGCGAATACGGCTGTAGGTTTAGCGCGTCTCGGCGTAAAGACGGGTTATATTGGTAAAGTTGCTGATGATGATGACGGCGCTTTTCTAATAAAGTCTTTCATAAATGAGGGTGTTGACACTAATGGAATAGTGGTTTCTAAGGGCGGTAGAAGCGGCTCCGTTATAGGATTTGTAGACAAAACAGGTAATAGGGCGTTATATGTGGATCCGGGAGCTAATGACACGTTAAAATATGAGGAAATCGACCTAAATTATGTTAGAAACGCAAGGCTTCTGCATTTAACGTCTTTTGTTGGCGAGATGCCTTTCGAGGCGCAGAAAAAGCTTGTAACAAAACTCTTGGATGTTAAAGTGACATTTGATCCCGGAATGATTTATGCTCGCAAGGGGTTGGAGAAGCTTAAACCCATATTGAGGAGATGCTACGCGTTTCTGCCTAACGAAATTGAATTGCGTTTACTGACTGGAAAAGACTATCGTGAAGGCGCTGAATTTATGCTCAAAGAAGGCGTAAAAATTGTGGCTGTTAAGCTCGGTGAAAGAGGATGCTATGTTACGGACGGTCGGGAGAGTCATGTGGTTGAAGCATTTAAGGTTAATGTGGTTGATACAACCGGTGCTGGCGACGCCTTCTGCGCCGGCTTCATATATGGCCTTCTTAGAGGAAAAAGCCTTAAGGAATGTGGAATCTTAGGGAATTTTGTTGCCTCAAGGTGTTTAATGAAGATGGGTGCAAGGGAAGGATTGCCGCGAGCTGAAGATTTGCCCCTATAATATTTACTCTTATGTCAACTTTTGTTGAGCAACTTTTAAATTACGCTTTGTTTTTACTACTTATTTGGAGTCGCGTGCGTCTGGATGAACGTCTTAAAATTTCGGAACAAACTGCTCTCCTTACTGGCTGAGGAGCTAGGAACCTACATTCCACAGTTTAAACCCTTCACTTCAGATTATCAAATGTTGCTTTACGCCTCCCGGGATTTAGAAATTTGGTTGAAAGTTAAAATGAATACCGACGATAACAGCGTAATTTATAGGAGCTTAGAAGAAGAATTTAGAAGTAAACCAAATGACCTCAGAATGTCGATAAACTTTTGGTCTGGAATGTGGCTTAAAAAATGGCGGGAGCGAGTTAGAGTTCTTTCAACAAAATTCAAAATGCCGAAGAATAATATTGAAAGAATTAAGAAGGCTAGAAGAACCTACCAAAACATGGATTATAGATCGGAGCTTAAGAAGATGGCGATTAGAAAGCTCATAAATTGCGGCGAAATCTGCATGGTTGAGCCAATAGCTGAAAACCTTATAATTGAGGAAATAGCAAAACGTATCAGAAAAGAAGAGAAAGGCTCAGCGCTAATAGCTGTAGATCCGCTTAGCATCTATAATGCTGTCAGTAGTAGAATAGCGAGATTGCCTGAAGAAAAAGGACCATTAATCTACTTGAACATCAAACCAAATCTGTTTTAAAGAAAAGAGGCTTTTAAAAATATGCCGAATTCTAGCTAAGGGAAAAATTTAGATCCCTGAAAATACAATCTTTATTTAATATTTTTATGGTGTTATAAATGACCATCAAGAGATTGTCGACTGGTGTTCCAGAACTTGACATGATGCTTGAGGGCGGAATACCAAAGGGCTTTACGGTCGCTGTTACCGGCGAACCTGGAACTGGAAAAACAATCTTGTGCATGCACTTCATTGCACAAGGTATTCGTGATGGGGACAAATGTATTTATGTAACAACCGAAGAGAGTAGAGAATCCATAATAACTCAAGCCAAGCAATTCGGCTTTAATTTTTCTGAGGCGGTCGCCAACAAAAAATTAATAATAATTGATGCTTTAATGGGCGCTAGGGATGAATGGTCTCTTCAAAGTCTAGACATAGAAGACCTTGTTAGTAAGGTTATTGGAGCGAAAAAGGCTTTAGGCTATGGTGAAGCGCGTCTAGTAATTGACTCATTATCCGCCTTTTGGCTTGATAAACCGGCTATGGCTAGAAGATACTCATACTTCGTCAAGAAAGTTTTGTCTAAATGGGATTTCACGGTTATGGCGACCTCACAATATGCCATAACAACCTCCGAAGCCTTTGGTTGGGGCGTTGAACACATAGCCGATGGCATAATAAGGTTCAGGAGATTTGTTAGAGGAGGAGTTTTAAAACGTTACATCCTGATAGAGAAGATGCGTCAAACGAATCATAGCTTGCAGATGCATGAAATAGCCATACTGCCCGGAAGAGGATTAACAATCATTAAGCCCGTGGAAATGAGAAAAGAGGATATATCTTTACCTAAACACGTTATAGAAAGAATTCAAAGAGCCATTGAAAGAAAAGAAGTGGAGGCTCCGTGATCTCCACATATGAATATTACTCTCAACCTGAAGTTCAAAAAGAAATACTTGACTTCTCTAAGGGAAGATGGATAGCCCTACACTATACGAATTCGTCCGGTAATTTATTTTTCAGGAGATATTTAAAGGGGAAACCAATTAGTGCCGCCGACCTCGACAGCCTAGTGAATCAGGGCGACAATATGTTAAGATCAATATATGCGACAGCTAACGTTTATAATTGCATCCGAAACGTTGAAGACGTATATGATCCATCCAACATTCTTTATTGTACACCGACATGGGATATTGATAGCTTCCTATCAAAATGGAGAAAGACTCTAAACATAGCTAAAAAAATAATCCGTTTTCTAAACAGCTGGGGAGTTAAGAAATCAGTTTACATTAAGTGGTCTGGCAATGGCTGTCACATCCACATAAATGAGAAAAGCATATCTGAAGACCTACGCGAAAAGCACAATCCCCTAGACTTAGCATATGCTATTGTGGAATACGTAAACTCCAAACTCTCATTGAAACCGGATTATCTGCTCTTTGAAAAAATAAAGGTTGAGAATAAAATGGATCCTGCCAGAGTTTTTACATGCCCTTTAAGCCTACATAGAAAACTTAATGTTGCATGTATATGTATGAAGCCTGAAGAAATCAACGAATTCACGCCAAAATGGATCAACCCACAAAACTTTAAACATAATTCACAATGGCGCGACTTCGAAGAAGGCGAATCCGATAAATTGGCTAAGGCTGCATACGCTGCGGTTGGCGGATATCCACTGAAATTTAGAGGCAGATTCAAGCCTAGAAAAACTAAACCATTAGATAAACAGATACTTGAATGGTTAATGAAAGATTAAATTGCTGAATA
>CAYNMB010000103.1:0-1435 GCA_964398235.1 uncultured Candidatus Bathyarchaeia archaeon
GTTCCTACTGGAGGAGCTGTCGTAACATTCGAGCTAACTAAGCGTCTCTCCAGATATTTTAACTGTGACATGATTTTCGAAACGAGTGATCGTAGTAAGGCTGGAAAAATTGAGGAGACATGCGCTGGCTTCAGGCGGCGTTTCATCCTACGTTCAAAAGGTTTATGGCGTTTAGATGATAATTTCCTACGTGACTATGATTTAATTCACATATGGGATTCAGAACCCATTTTCACCTATAGAGCGTTCACCAGTAAATTCTTACCGCATTGTTACACTCTCCATTCTGCCATTTCAATGATGGACTGGATAGGACTAGCTTCAGCATTCTATGTTGATGGATATGACATGATTGCCTTAGGGAGCTCCTGCTTAGCAGAAGCATTAAATAAAGCTTGGAGAGTTCCTGTGAATGTAATCCCATATGGTGTAGATACTGATTTCTTTAAACCCTTAGATAAATATGAATGTAGAGAAATCTTAAATCTCCCCCGAGAAAAATTCATTTTAGGTTATCTTGGAAGAATTCGGAAATTCGATTTTCTTTTGGCATATGAAGTAGTCAGAGAGATTAAAAAAATTACTGGGCGAGATGATGTTATGCTTGTTGTTGCTGGAGGTAGCAAGAAGATTAAGCCAGTTTATGTTAAAGACGACTTTATATACCTCGGTTATCTTGAAAAATCAAAGGTTCCCTATTTCCTAAATTCATGTAATGTCTTCTTTAATCCTATAGCTGGAATCCGCGAAGGCTTCGGTTTAACGATCCTCGAAGCCATGTCCTGCGGTTTACCCATAATTACAACCTTTTGGAACGGTTACCGCGATTCGGTCTCGCCTGATGTAGGCTTTTTAGCTAGAACTTGCTGGCATAATGGGGATGTTTGGATTAACTACAACGACCTTGTATCTGCGTGCATAAAATTACTTAAGGACGAAGACCTCCAAGAGCAAATGAGTAAAAATGCTAGAGCGCGAGCGGAACAAAATTATCAATGGAATTACTGTGTTAACAAATATCGATCTAAATTTCTTGACCTAATCAAAAGAGGTGAGCCGAAGAAGCTGCCCTATGAAAGGGCACCCGAAAAAATAGTCATAAAAATTAATGATGAATTCCACGTTCTCTCTCTAGAAGAAGCATTCAAAAACCTAGATAAAATCAGAGTAGATTTCTGGAAACTACATAAAAACTTCGTGTCTGACTTAAATGTGAATCCCGCTCGAGAAAAAGGTTGGAAAAGATTCCTCTGCATAGAAAATATATTAAATCTTCCAAAGTATCGGCTTGATATGAAAAAAGCAATTAGCAAGCTAGAATCTAAGCTCTCTATGCTTTTTCCAAAGTTAGTAAGAGTTTTACAAAAAACTTAAATAGAGTTCCCTATTTTTCCAATTATCTTAATTTTCATGCAAAATTTCCAATTAGCAATAT
>CAYNMB010000103.1:1535-3201 GCA_964398235.1 uncultured Candidatus Bathyarchaeia archaeon
CTTATTATGCAGACAGCTTTATTTAAATCAATAAGATAAATTTGCTAACCATAATGTAAGGGGAGGTGTGATGGTATGTGGAACTTGTGGAAAGCCGTTACTGGAGAATGGTGTATATCAGATGACTACGGAACAACCGTAACTATCGGCGGTATAGAGGAAATTGAAGCTCTAATCGAAGAACTTAAGAAGATTTTAGAGGAAGAAAAGAAAGAGAGTTGATTTTCTCATGAATGTAATTGTGATCATGGAAGATAGTTTCCGCAAAGACCATCTTGGCTGCTACGGGAATGAATGGATAAAAACACCAAACATCGACAAATTTGCATCAGAATCCATTATATTCAATTACGCTTACGCTGAAGGACTACCCACAATACCCGTCAGAGTCTCACTTTTCACCGGCAGATACACATTGCCCTTCCGCGGATGGCAACCTCTGGAACAAGCTGACATACCCATAGCTGAGCTTTTATGGGATAAAGGAATAACCTCCGCATTAATATCTGACACCTATCATATGCATAAGCCTCAAATGGGTTTTGCAAGAGGCTTCGACTACGTCATATGGATTAGAGGACAGGAGAATGATCCCGCTACTATCGATCCGAACATTCAAGTTGACTTATCTAAATACAGCGAAAAGAACTGGCATCCCGCCTATCCTGGACAGCCACCGCGGCTTGTTAAAAGACAGTTTGAACAGTACCTCAAGAATAGGGCGCACTGGAAAAGCGAGGAAGATCATCATATCGCACAGGTTATGAAAGCTGGAATGAAGTGGCTTGAAGAGATGGTTCAAAACGGGAAGAATGACCGACTATTTCTGTGGTTAGATAGCTTTGATCCACATGAGCCTTGGGATCCACCAAGCCAATATACAGATATGTATCCAGTGCCAGAATACGATGGACTCCCAATAACATGGGGCGGCGGTTTCGTTAAAGATTGGACATTAGCTGAAATCCGACATGTTCGTTCGCAGTATGCTGGAACAATCACATTAGTTGACAAATGGACTGGCATCTTTCTAGAGAAAGTAGAGGAACTAGGACTTTTAGATAACACTATGATAATATTCCTATCAGATCACGGCGAACCATTAGGTGAACACGGAATAATTAAGAAAGTTCAGCCATGGCCCTACGATGAGCTTTCCCGCATACCATTAATCATAAGGCTTCCGGACGGCATGAGAGAGAGAAAGCGCGTTGAAAAGTTTGTTGGAATGCCTGATATCGCGCCGACAATATTAAAGTTCTTTAATGTTAAAGTCCCGCCGGTAATGCAGGGAAGAGATCTATTGTCACTCATACAGAATGAAGAAGAGGAAACCCTAGATTTCGGAATAAGCGGCTTCTACAATAGATCGTGGAGCATAAGAGATCACGAATGGAGCTATTACTTATGGCTTGGAATGGCTTCAGCTAAGACCGAAAAGAAACCGGAGCTCTACAAATACGATCCAGACTACGTGCCGCCTAAACCCTCAGATTACGAGCTTGGAGACCAACCTGAAAAAGAAAACCTTATTGAAGAAGAACCGGAAATAGCAAAGTCTCTAGAAGAAAAAATGCAGAATTTCATCAAAAATCTTACTCCCTCACCTGGAGACCTAATGGCCAAAGACTTCCTAAAGAGAGGAATGCTACGGAGAGGCTAGCTA
>CAYNMB010000104.1:0-3136 GCA_964398235.1 uncultured Candidatus Bathyarchaeia archaeon
GGTTTTATTTCAAATTCGCAGTATGGATCTCCTTTCGCTATGCACTTTGTTTCTCGGGCGCGAACTTCTTCATTGAAGATTCTTGAGAAGAGACCAGCTAATATGCCTCTATAGAAGTAGCTGTAAGGCCTATTGCTTCTCCGATATAGTTCACATTCGAAGTTTCGGGCTACACGGATTTTGGCTCTTTTCCTTTCGAGGTCTATTCTCATTTCCTGAATCGTTGCCCAACCCATTATTTTATGAAGAAACCTGATATCTTCAATCAAATGTTTAATGCTTACATAGTTTTTGCATGTTTCATATCCTATTTGGAAACCTTCATAGTAAAGTATTGCCTCTCCGGCTGAACCGAATTTCTCCCTCATTCCCTTAAGTAACGCTTCATAAACTCTTCTGGAAAAGATTATAGCTCTGTCATCGCCAATAATCCGCGAGAAGAATTCGTTTCGAAGAAACCACTCTATATTCGCATTTATTAATCGCGCTTTCCGAACATCAAGTTTTCTCCTCATAATTTTAAGCGCCTCTCTAGGCGTAATCTTAGAGTCTGAAAAATCAAGGAAAACTATCACGGGAATGCATCGAGCTTCATTTCTAATCTTAGAAAATTGAATAGAACAAATCTTGATTTCCAGGTTATCAGCAACCTTGAAAAGATCTTGGAGGAAACCATTATCTTCAGCTTCAATTATGAAGCTATGCACTTTTCTATTATCCCATAGAACCAATGATTCGTTTAAATGAGGTCTCATTTTATCCTCCCCAAATTTATTCTTATCACACATTGACAATTACGCATATTTTTGGGATTTATGTCGTTCTACATGCACTATTTTTACACCATTTCCTTACACCATGAGATATAGACTATTTAAGATAAAGATTAGTGTGTGACGTTTGTTAATTACAAATCAGCATTTCCTTTCCGTTTCGAGAGCTTTAAACATTCATCGACAAAATTGGAAAACGCGAAGAAAAGAAATGTTATTAGCAGTTTAGCGTTAAAAATCGTGATTACAAGATTTAACTTGTTAAAATAGGACTGTAAGACTCTGTCGAGTAAGCATGAATGCTTGATTCAAAAGCTTCTATTTCTCTCTGCCTCCATTTATCAAGTAAGCTTGTGGGATCTAGAATGAGAATTACTTGTCCATTTTCAAGAATTGTTGCTCCTTTTATCCCTCTTATTCCTTTTACGATACTATCCAGTTTTCTAACAACTATTTCCCGCATGTCTACTATAGAATCCACTATTACTCCAAAGTTGCATGGTTTTCTTTCAATAATTAATACTGTACATTTACTATAGTCCGTTTTTGGGAGACCGAGTAATTCTCGAAGTTGAAAGAGAGGAACAATTCGACCTCTAACGTTTATCATCTCACCTTTCCCTAGCTTCTTTATCTCTTCTCTTCTAACGTCTATTGCTTCTACAACCAAATTCAGTGGGATCGCATATATTTGCTTCAAGACTTTTATCAATATTGCTTTAACGATAGTCAATTTTAATGGAGCATCATATAATGTAAGGGTGATTTTTGTTCCCTTTCCAACGGTTGACTCTATGTTAACGGTGCCTCCTAGAGACTTTATTCTAGTTTTGACGATATCCATTCCCACGCCTCTTCCAGAAGTCTCGGTTATTTTCTCTGCCGTCGAAAATCCAGGTAAGAATATTAAGTCAATGAGTTGCCTAGCGCTAAGCGTGTTGGCTTCCGTTTTACTGATTATTCCTTTCTCTAACGCCTTCTTTTTTATTTTCTCTGGATCTATGCCAGCCCCGTCATCTTCTACTGTTATTATAACCTTATCTCCTTTTCTCTCAGCGATAAGCCTTATCACTCCTTCTTCAGGCTTTCCATTTTTACTCCTCACTTCCGGAGGCTCTATACCATGATCTACGGCATTACGTAGTAGGTGAAGAATTGGCTCCCCTATCTCAACAAGCACGTTCCGGTTAACTCTCACTTCTCCTCCTTTTATAATGAAGTTAACTTTCTTTCCTCCTTTTTTAGCGAGATCTCTCACCAATCGTGGAAATCTATTGAATACTTGCTCTAAGGGAACCATTCTGATGCGCATTATTAGATCCTGAAGCTCGGATGCTATTCTATCAATGCTTTCAAGCGTCGTATTTAAGAAATCTAATTTATGATGAGATGAAATTTTTAAGAGGTCATTCTTATTTACTATGAGTTCGCCTATTAAATTCATCAGTTCATCTAACTGTTTTGTACTAACCTTGATTGCTTGAAGAGAACCAATATTAACTCCCAGTCTAGCTTCCTTTTCCTCACCTTTTTCTTTGGTCTGAAACTGTTTAATCGAGAAATATTTAAACAACTCCTTTAAATTTTCAATTTTTTCCACTTTTACATCATCTACTTCTGGAATTTGCTTGATAAGTTTCTGAATTTCCTCTCTGCAATTGGCTGTTATAAGAACCATGAAGGAGACGTCATCGAATTCTCCGTTTTCCATTATTTTAACATCGGGGAAGCATCGTATTATTTTGCTAACTCCTTGAAGATTTCTAATTATCATATAAGCTCTTGCCGCTTTAAAGAAACAGTCTTTATCTAGCTTGACGATAACAATAAAACATTCTTTTCCATCTTTTCTATTTTTAATTAAAGTGAACTCTTTCTCTATTTCCTTCAATTCCTCTTTACTTAGGGCATAGACTTTCTTCTTTTGAAAACTTATGTCTTCACCGTCACTTATCAATTCCTCAAGTTTTTTCATAAGGTGAGAAAAATCTAATTCTTTATTTTCTCCTCTCTCTAAACTTTCCATTTTTTCTTCTAGGGCATCTATGCATTCGAAGAGTACATCAATTAGATCTGGGGATGAGCTTATTAATCCTTTAAGGACCTTGTCGAGAACATCTTCCATCTTATGGGTTAATTCTTGAATATCTGTAAGCTCCATCATACCTGATGATCCTTTAAGCGTATGAGCGGAGCGGAAAATCTCGTTTAAGGCTTCAACATTTTTAGGATCTCTTTCAAATTCTAACAGATTTTTTGTCATGGATTCAATACATTTTCTTGTTTCCTGTATAAAGATCTCCATTGCTTCCTCGCTCATTTCCTCCTACACCTCCGCATGATCTCTCTTGGTATTTCATGTA
>CAYNMB010000105.1:0-3123 GCA_964398235.1 uncultured Candidatus Bathyarchaeia archaeon
TCCGCCAAAAACTCTAAAAATATTATTTTTTAAATAAATATAACACTCTTATGTAAGGATGTTTAAAAAATATTTCTTGGTTGGATCGGCTTTGGAAGGCGAAAGCGAGTTAAGAAGATATGTGGGCGCCTCGCTTTCCGAGGCCTTAAAAGATTTGCTGGGGTTGGGAGCCATTGTTCTTGAGCTTTATTTGAGCAGGAGGCTTGGGGGCAATATGTATGAAATTTTCTTTGAGAATCCCCATCGATTTTATTTAGAGTTAAAGAATCTTTTTGGAGCTGGCGCTGAGCATTTACTGCGTAACATTGTAGACTGGTTGATTCGGAAGAATAGGATCTCCGGTTTAGATGCTGATGAATTCATAAAACTTCTAAAAGAAGATAGGGAGGATTTGAGGAAAATGTTATTGGAGGCTTTTAAGAATTCTTTAAGAGGAAGTGAAGATGAGCAAAAATAATCTTTTTGTTAAAACTCATATTCCAGGGCTTGATGAGATTATTCCAGGTTTCCCGAGGGGCGGGCTTATTTTAGTTTCCGGCATGCCTGGATCCGGCAAAACTATTTTTGGAATGAGTTACCTGTATCATGGTGCAGTTAAGGGCGGTGAATCCGGCTTATATGTCTCATTATTTGAGGATAGGGAGAGATTTCTCCAGATTTCAAATCGTCTTGGATTGGATTTTGAGAGGCTGATGGATGAGGGATTGGTGGAGCATATGTGGCTGACAGCGACCCTAGAGGCGGGTGTGGCTTCGGTTATAAATGGGATTATTGAAAGGGTGAAGTCTCTCGGAGCTAGGAGACTTGTAATAGACTCCTTCACCGCCCTTAAACAATCCATTAAAGATTTAAGTGAAGCCAGAATTCTTTTGCAAACCATAATTTCAAGAATATTTAGGGAGCTTAAATGCACAACAATATTGATTAAGGAGGGGGAGACCCCGGCTGAAGGAAGATTGGAGTTTGAGGAATATGTTGCAGACGCCGTCATCAACCTAAAGAAAAAATATTTGGAAAATAGGCTGCTTCGCATTCTTACAATAGAGAAGCTGAGGGGTGCAGAGCTGCCGCATCCTAGAACCATCTATACGATTCAAAATGGAATTAGAGTTTTAACTCCATTTACCCCCATTAAGCCGTGGGAAATCCCTAGGTTAAGGCTTCCTGAAGGCTGGCCGCCTCCCGATCCCCCTGAAGCCTATACTACGGGCATACCTGATCTAGATCGAGAGATTGAAGGATATCCGCGGGGATCCACCATATTGCTGGAAATAGATCCTAAGCTCACGCCCCTAGAATATAGTATGATTTTCCTTCCAACCGTTGTCAGCTTTATTTTTAAAGGAAGAAAGTGGATGATACTTCCGTCGAGCGGGGTGAGTCCAAACCTCATAGAGAGCATGCTTAAACCCTACGGGATTGATAAACAAAAGTTTATTGAAAGCTCTCGCATATTTTATGAAAAGTATGTTCCTATAGAGAAACCGCCTAACATAATGGAAATTGAGCCTGAGCCCGCTGAGACGGCTGGAAGAAAAATCATAGAGTTTGCTTTGGAGCTGATGGCTAAGACCGGGAAGCCGCCTATCATGGTTATCGGAGTTGATAGGGTTGTTCGTTTAGGCGGGGAGGAGGCTATAAGTCAATTGGCTGTGGGTCAGGATTGTGTGAGAGCCTACGGTGAACTGATGATATGGCTTCTGAAGCCTACGAGACCTTGGGTTGTGGAGAGGCTTGCCCCCATAGCTGACATTCATTTAAAAGTAACCAAGCTTCATGGATGTATGCTATTGTATGGTGTGAAGCCTAGAACGCCCCTATATGCCGTTCAACTTGATCCGGAAAGAAAGATCCTGATACCGAACCTCATACCAATAGTCTAGATGCTTAATCCCGCTTTTTCTCAAAGAATCTTTCAATTGCGTCGATGATGAATTCTTTAACCGATTTGTGGGGTAGGATGCCGCTTAGAATGTAGAATTGCAGTCTCTCGAAGTCGTCTTCGTAAATTTGGATGTTAGTGTACTCGCAGGCAATCCATTTCCGCATCGCCGTCTTCATGGAAATGAACCGTCCGTCTCCGAGAAATAGAAGTTTTCCTTCCTCCTCCAGTTCGCAGAGAGTGTTCCAGATGGTTGAGTGATCGATGAATTGTAGGGCGCATGAAGCAAGCTGGCGGGCGCTGAACGGCTCATTTAAATCCTCAACGAATTCAAGAAGCTGATTTTTTAGACTTCTTTGAAGCTGGGGATCCATATGAAATCCCCAATTGTTGTAGACGTAGACGAATGGCTTCTTTCACGAAATCGGCGCGGCTTGAGTATTCGCCGCTTTCGAGAATATATTTATCAACTTTCTCAACGAGGCTTTTAGGCAATCTAATTGTGACGTAGCTGGCTTTTTCCCCCTCTTTTGTTAGGGCTTTTTTTAATGTTCTAGGCATTTAATCACCTATGATTAATTTTTGATTAAAAGTTATTTAAGTCTTACCGTAAAGTTGGATGGAAAAACTTAAAAGTGAATTCTCTATTAATAATAGATGACTAATAAATGAATCAAATATGCATAAAAAGAAGGTTTAAGCTATGGTTAGATATGCTTCAATCAGCCTAAGTGAGTTGGCTGCTTATGCTCGGTTTTATAGGTCTCTGCGTTGGCGTAGGATTGTGTGTCCTAGATGCGGTAACCGTGATCCAGAGAGGCTTAGGGTTAAATATGAATCTAAGTATGGGCGGTTCCGCATCTACTGCCTCAACTGCAAATCCACGACAACCATAAGGCTGAGGCACGCCGATTACCTCTCACCCCTAGCGCACTTCAAAGCCTAAGGGGGGATTGGAAGATTTCTGAAGAAATCGCCCCAACCTATCAAATAGACTCTAAACGGCGCATATATTTCCTTGAGCGTGAAGCCGCCTACTACTCGAGAAAAGCAATCTTCGACAGAGAGAGATGCGAAATAGTCGCCGTAAAAAATATTCCAGCCCACCGCCGAACCTACTATCATACAGCAGCATTCCTCCACGCCAGAGATCCAATCGAAATGAAATTATTCAAAGCATACACAATAATTTATCCACCAGCCGAAGCAGGCACAGTCCTCTTCAACATCAAAGGAACAGG
>CAYNMB010000106.1:0-3105 GCA_964398235.1 uncultured Candidatus Bathyarchaeia archaeon
CATTGCGTTGACAGAGTCGCTTAGAACCATTTCTCTCACCTCTCTCTCCGAAAGCCTATAGAAGCGATGGGTTATCCCCCAAAACGTTAAGTGGGAAGGGAACTCCAGAATCTTAGATCTAAGGGAGGCTATAATGTTGAAGGCGTCAACTTTGGGTCCAGCGACTAGCAAGGCTATTTCACGCTCTTTTTTAGGAAGCGATTCAGCGGAGAGCAAGAGGTCATCATAATAGGTTCTGTCCAGCGAGAAATCGAAGAATCTGGTTAGCCCTGTTTCCTTATATCTTGTTAGTCCCTCATATAAGATAGGTGCATAAACCGTATCTTTAAACACTTCGATCACAGCGTTAACATCTTCAGCTTTTGCAGCTTGAGAAAACTTTTCCTTCATTCCGAAAATTTCTTCCACACATAAATTTAAGATTCTTGAAATCAGGTTGGAGGGAGCGCCTATATTCTTCATTTTTATGAGAACCTTAAGGTTTTCGATTTCTAGATAGCGCAGATAGCTTTCTATAAAGGATTTTATGTGCCTAGGTGAGAAATCTATGATTTTCTTGCAAACTCTCACAAACTCCTTTTTGAAGAGCTGCTGTAGCCTCGTTGCAGTTGGATGCTGAATGTCTTTAACCAGATACATGTATGGAGAGTCCATAAGCTGAGAAACAAATTCTTCTAGGCTTTTGCAGAATGCCAAATCTCTTAGACGCGCTCTACTTAGTAGGTAGCTTCGTTCAATCCCAGATTTAACGAGAAGCTGAGAATAGGCTGTTACACGCGTCAACTTTACTTTTCACCTATAAGAATCTTAAATACAAGATTTACCGCCCTATCTTTATTCTTTCTAGCAGTTTCCTTCAATCTAGCAATTTCAGAAGAGCATCTTCTCATTATTTCCTTACATCGCCTTTCCATTAAAGCCTTAAAGTTTTCTGTCATTTCATTAACAACTTCTTCAGCTCTCTCCTCAGCGTCGAGAACTAGTTTTTCAGCCTCCTGACGGGCCAGCTTAATCATTTTCTCAGCTTTCTCGGAGGCTTCTGAACGTATTTTCTCCGCTTCCTCCTCAATTCTCTTTAACTCTTCTAGAACCCTCTCCATAAAGGTCATCTATGCTGAATAGACACAAAAATATTTTCAGCAGCTTCAATTTAATGTTTTGGACGTATCAGCGGGATAGCCAATTTTCTTTTTCAATTATGGCTATATATTTTGAGTTCCCTGAATCTAGGAATTGCTTGACTTTCCATCCTGTTCCTTCCAGTATTTCTTTCATCTCTTCCCTAGAGACCAGTAAATAATCGAACCATCTTGTGGCATATTTTTCAAATCTTATTCTGATCCTTACCTGTCCCGGCATTCTTCCCCTTATTTCTATTAAAGTCATGATACTCTAGATGGGCGGGATTGTTGGTTTTGTATGGATCCCGCGTCTCAGCTATTATTAGGGCATCATGAGAAGTTATTTTATAGAATCTTTTAAGCAGTCTCCTAGCCTTTTTGAAGCCTCCGAATAAGCCGAAGTTTCCTCCCATCATAAGTATCGTGTCGAATGAATTCGGCTTAAAATTAATTTCCTCAATCGACATAACTTCAACTCTCTTTACTCCCCTCAATTTACAGATTTTTACGGCGAGAGGAGAGTTATCGATCCCTAGAACCTTCAATCCCCTTTTCTGCAGATACAGCGCATGTCTGCCAGCCCCACAGCCTATATCTAGAACTCTTCCTTTCACAAACTCCATAGCCTTCTTTTCATGAGGAGGCCAATCATCATAATCGGAGAAATACATTTTTGGCAAGGCAGGTGAAGCAGAAATGTAGCCATCATCTCTTTCCACGATTTCGAAAACTTCTCTGCCCTTATAGTAAGCCCACATTTCCTGACCATAAGCATCTTCTTCGGATTTCAGAATCCTCAAGAAAAATTCACCCGGCATAATTTACTTCCTAAAACTTGATTCTCCCCCATAATATAATGGCGCCACAATTATATATAAAAATAAATTTTACATCTGGTAGCTAAAGAGGGGGAAGCGTGCTAGATGTCGGAGCCATTCATAAGATCTTTTGTGGAGGGGCGGGATGAAGAGGCTTGGATAAAACTACTAAATGTTTTTCATAGCCACTATTATGGGCTGGATTTTGAGCCGTTTGACGAGGGGGATGTGGAATGGTTTAAGCGAACACCCTGGTGGAAGAATAGCGGATTCTTCATTGCGGAGCTCTCTGGAAAGCCTGTTGGCTTCATTCTATTCATCATTGATAAGCTCCGTAAGCCTCCAAAAGGGTATATCTGGCAATTTGCAGTGAAGCCTGAACTAGAAGGCTCAAGAGTGGATGAGGAATTGCTTAAGCAAGCCATTAGCCAGCTTTCCTCAGCTGGCGTGAAGGCTGTTCAAGCATCAGCCAGAGACAATATGAGGAAATGTATTTCCCTCTATCGCTCAATGGGATTTAAATTGATCCGCTCCTTCAGCACCATGAAACTTAAGCCTGAGGAGATGCTAGGCAACATAGATGTCTGCGAAGAAGTTGAACTTAAAAATATTGATCCGCTTCAAAGCGATGAGGATCTTAAAATTTTGAATTCGGTTCATAATGAGGCTTTCCGCGAGCATTTCGACTTCAGGCCGGAAACCCTTGAGGAGATGAAGGCATGGTTTGAGGACAAGGGCTATGAGGATTATGCGGTTATCGCTTGGCTTAAAAATAATCCCGTCGGCTACGTAGTAGCCACCATAAGCAACAAGCCCTCTGGGAATAGGCCTAAACGCGGCTACATTAGCTCCATAGGAGTATTAAAACCGTATAGGAGGAGGAAGATAGGGACAACCCTCATCCTCGAAGCCGTGAAATGGCTTACCTCTAAAGGCGCCGAGATCATAGAGCTAAGCGTAGACGACGAAAATCCAACCGGGGCTCCAGCATTCTATAAAACCATAGGCTTTAAAACCGCCTTCAAAAACCTCATCTTTCTTAAAAACCTCTGAAATCTAATATCGCAAAGGAGAACAAGATAGGCATGCTCAATAAGCAGATTTTTTCTTAATCCAACGAAATGTTTGACATTTTAATCAACAAATTCACAGTTTTCCCACCTCAA
>CAYNMB010000107.1:0-3078 GCA_964398235.1 uncultured Candidatus Bathyarchaeia archaeon
TTACAACTATGCCTAAATTAAAGAGGACGCCGGCTGCCAATGGTATGGCGAAAATATTGTATCCCGCCGCCCACCAAAGGTTCTGAACCATCTTAGAGTATGTCTTCCTAGAGAGATCCATAACTTTCGCAACGTCTCTAGGATCATTTCTTACAAGAATTATGTCTGCGCTTTCAATAGCTACGTCTGTTCCAGCTCCTATGGCAATGCCGACATCCGCCGTGACAAGTGCGGGAGCATCATTCACGCCGTCCCCAACCATGGCGACTTTAAAGCCCTTATCCCTCAGAAGCCTAATTTTCTCCGCTTTTTCATGAGGCAACACCTGGGCGAAATAATCGTCTATACCTAGTTCTTTTGAGACCCATTGGGCAACCTCCTCGGCATCTCCGGTAATCATGTAGATTTTTACGCCAGCCTGTTTTAGTCTCTTAATCGCCTCATAAGATTCTTTCCTTATCCTATCTGAAAGGGCAAAGGCGCCTGCAAGTTTTCCATCAACAATGGTGAAAACAACGGTTTTTCCTCGTGTTTGAAGCTCCCTTACTCTAGGGTCAGCAACTTTTATTTTCATTTCTTCGAGTAGGATTGGCCCGCCCACATAAACTTCTTTATCATCAACCCTTCCATAAGCACCTTTTCCCGGCATCGCCTTGAAGTCTCTGGCTTCTGGAATTTCTATGTCCTTCTCTTTGGCGTATTCCATTATGGCTTTTGCGATAATATGTTCCGAGTTGAGTTCAACGCTTCCCGCAAATTTTAGAAGCTTCTCTTCTGGAATATATGAGATTACATCTGTGACGCCGAATTTGCCCACCGTTAATGTGCCAGTTTTATCAAAGACAACAACATCCACATCCTTCATCATCTCGAAGGCTCTTCTGTCCCGTATGAGGATTCCGCTTTTAGCCGTTATTGACGTGGATATGGCGACGACTAGGGGTATGGCTAAGCCTAAAGCATGGGGGCAAGCTATAACCATGACAGTAACCGATCTCTCCAGGGCGAAATCAACGTTGCCAGACATATACCAGACAAGATAAGTTATTATCCCTACGCTGATAGCCACATAAAAGAGAAGTGCGGAAGCCCTATTTGCGAGGTCTTGAGTTCTAGACCTGCTTTCCTGGGCCTGCTTAACAAGCTTGATGACTTGAGCGATGTAGGTTTCCTCCCCAGTTCTTTCAATCCTAATCTTCAGCATGCCTTCACCATTTATGGCGCCGCCTATGACTTTATCTCCCACCTTCTTTCGAATTGGCTTAGATTCCCCGGTTAATAGAGCCTCATTAACAAAGGATTCGCCTCCAACCACAACGCCGTCGGACGGAATCTTCTCTCCAGGACGGACAAGCACAACATTTCCAACCCTTAATTCTGAAACAGGAACATCCACTATTTCATCATCCTCAAGTAGGTGGGCTGCTGTCGGCATTATTTTAACAAGCTCCTCTAGAGCCCTTGAGGCTCCAAGCACGCTCTTAGCTTCTATCCAATGCCCCAGCAACATGACGTCAATAAGGGTTGCGAGCTCCCAGAAAAAGTCCTTTCCAGCAATAAAGAAGACTGTTGCAGTGGAGTAAAAGAAGGCTACGGAGATGGCTGTACTTATAAGAGTCATCATTCCTGGTTGATGTTTTTCCACTTCTTGAATCATTCCCCTTAGAAATGGGGATCCACCGTAGACATAAACGATGAGGGAAAGAAGGAATAGGATTTGTCTCTGGAACGGTATTTTTAGAACAAATTGGAACCATGTTTGAATCATTTCGGAAAGAAGAAGGATTGGAATCGTAAATAGAAGAGAGATCCAGAATCTTCTTTTAAACTCCTCTATATGATGAGCATGCCCTTTACGACTGTTTTTCTTATAAGCATGATGCTCCATTTCAGCAAATCCCCAAGTCTAAACCAAATATGTCTCAAGAGCTTTCCTACTTGTGTCTGATAAGAAGATAATATATTCCCAGCGCCACTAATATCAGGAAAGCTAGAGGGATCAGAAACATGAAACCCCAATGTAGCCCCATGAAGCCTATACAATAGAAACACCAGCTCCAAGGTCGCCAGAAGAAAAACGGCAACAGAAGCATTAACAGAAGTAGTAGAATTAAATAGACAAAATTTTTACTCGTCATTATTTCCAACTCTAATATAGCGTTATTATAAAGCCATATAAACGTTTTCTCTCAAAGGACGGATCATCCTAGATTTCTTCCTTCACTCTCTGAGCCCTCTTAGCGAGCGTTTCCATGAGCTTTTCCTCTTCTAGGGCATGCCGTTCCTCACGCGTATCTTTTTCAGGAAGCCAGTTAGGTTTAGGTTTATTTGCATAATAGGCTCTTATAGCTCTTCTTAAGGCTCCGACGGCGAGTATGCCGCAATGATATTTAACCGCCGGTAAACCGCCTAATTCGTCAGATATGTCCCTCCAAGATAGCTTCCATGCTTCCTCAAGCGTTTTACCCTTAATCATTTCAGTCATTATGCTGGCTGCAGCTATGTTCTCGGTCAGCCTTCAGCGCAGCCATAGCTCTCGAATTTGGCGTCAATTATTTTCTCAGAGGATTTGTCAACCTTTAGGTATATGGCTATCATGTCCCCGCATGCTAGGCTTCCAGCGAGGGCTTCAGCATCAGCATCCTCAATTCTACCCAAATTTTTAGGATTCCTAAATAACTCTAAAACCTTTTTACCATAGGCTAATGGAATACGGCTTGACAATTATTCCACCTCCTTTCCCGGCTTAATTGGACTTAAAGCCCTTATCCGCTCAACCGCTTTAGGCAGATTTTCCAAAACATAATCTATGTCCGATTCAGTGGTGAAAGGCGCAACCTTCATAAGCAGGCTTCCATGAGCTTCCTCATATTTTCGACCGATAGCCAATAAAACATGGCTTGGCTCAAGAACACGGCTTGTGCATGCGCTTCCACTTGAAACATAAATTCCTCTCATACTCAGCTCCACTGTTAAAGCTTCTCCTTCACAATAAAGAAAACTAATATTTACATTGTCTGGGGAGCGTTTATTTCCCCTAGGACCATTTAAAATAGTGTAGTCAACATTCTCAAGCAC
>CAYNMB010000108.1:0-3059 GCA_964398235.1 uncultured Candidatus Bathyarchaeia archaeon
GGTGAGGCGATTACTAATCCTCGCCATGCATAGAATGGCTGCACAACTTCCAGTATTTCTTCATCGCCCGTTTTGTCCAAGTAGTTTTCCCAGAATAATTCAAATAATTTCTTAAATGGATCTTTGAATTCATTGTATGCTTGAAGCGAGAAGAACATGTAGTTTATTGTCATTGCAGCCAGGTCGTCTGCTGGTTCACCCCATTCTCCTCTGCTTCTGTCTAAGACTGTGAAGTCCATCCCGTTTCGGAACAGTATGTTCCATGGATGGTAGTCGCCGTGCACTCTCGCGCATCTATAGGCTTTACGTTTTAGTTTCCATCGCCACTCCACGCATTTATGCTCAATCCACTTCAGCGTCTCCTCGCTTGCGTATTCTAGTCCAGCGGGATAGCTGTCTATAAGCCCCATTATGCATTCCCCATGCCCCAGAAGCTCCCTAACACGTCTAATGTAGAGATGCTCTAGACCTTTACCTTTAACTGAATGAACCTCAACCAGATAATCCGATAGGGCTAGGCAGCGGTCGACATCTAGGTTAGTGAGAACACCGTTGGCTTTAATCCTCTCTAAATCCATATAATATGGTTTTCCTTCAACAAACTCCGTTAGAATAAAGAATTCCTTACAGTCTCCAAGAGACTTAAGTGCGCCATCCTCTGTAAATGCGCCGACATCAATTGATCTCACATGCTTTGGCAAATGGTTAAAGGCTGAATGCTGCCATAAAATGATCTGCGCCCTATCAGAGAAATGCTCATGTCCAAAGCCTCCAGGCCTTATTGTTTCAAGAACAACCTTTTTAACTTCATTGTTTACGAGAACCTCTATGAGATAGGGAACACCATAGCCAAAGCCCTTTAATTCTTCAGCACTTTTCTCCTTTTTTGAGGTTAATTCAGTAACCCTAAGAACCCTAGCGCCCTGACCATAAACTTCACGGAAATACTTGTTTAAGCTTTCTAAACCAGAAAATGATATCTCCATAACTTTCGATCCCGGTTTATTTTTGTATTCAACGGAGAATTTAAAACTTTATTCGCATAATGCATATTCTTCAAATCTAAGCAATCGATGCTTTGGTAAAAGACAAATATGTTAATGTCGCACTCCTAATATGGTGTCTTAAATGAGGGTTACGGAAACCATACATCTTATCGAATGCCCCTGGAGTAGACCCGGATACTTTGTCAGCTCATGCATCCTTATAGGAGAAACCATAGCTATTATTGATGCTGGAACAAAGGAGATTCCAGAAGCCTCTATTTACCCGTATATTAGAAGCCTCGGAAGAAAAATCTCTGAAGTCTCTCACCTACTGCTTACTCACGCGCATTTCGATCACTGTGGCGGAGCTGCCCCAATAAAGAGGGAAACCGCATGTAAAATCGGCGTTCATGAGCTAGGGAAACCGTTTCTCAGCAACCCAGAACTGCTTAATAGGCAGCTTCACGAAAGGTTTCCAACATTATTTCCTAGAGGAAAGGCTGAATTTGAGCCTGTAGACGCGGATATTTTATTTAAGGATGGAGATGTAATCGATGTTAATGGACATCAGCTCAGAATCCTTCATGTTCCGGGGCATTCGCCCTGCTCCATATGCATTGTTGATGAAGAGGAAGGAGTTTATATTTGCGGGGACTCGGTTCAGGGGCGGGGAGGAAATAGACCCTTACTGTTTCATAGTTCAGCGCAATACCTTGAATCAATGCAACGTCTCCTGAAAGAGCCTATAAAAATCTTGATAACGGGTCATCCCTTTCCACCATTTAATAAGGCTTTACTTGTAGGTGAAGAGGCTAAGGAGCATGTTCATCAGAGCATAAAGGCTATTGAAGAGCTTAGCAAATTAGTTTGGGAAACCCTCAGAAACTTTAGAAAGCCCATGAGCCCAAAGCAGATCTATGAAAAAATAGGTGTATCGCGATCAGTTACCATTGGATGCATACTTGAAGATCTAGAACGTGAAGGAAAGGCTGAAAAAGTCGGAGAAGACTTATGGATTTCCAGCTGAGGACACGTTAATTCCCAATAACTTATATGTGCTGAAAACCTCAACACTTTTATTTATCATTTAGAAGACTAGAAAATGTTTTGATGTAGCCTAAAGAGGTTTTTCCATGGATTTCATGATACATGATGGAACAATAATTACGATGGGGAGAATGGGCATAATTCATAATGGAGCGATAGTCATTGAAGATGACAGAATAATTGATGTTGGAAAAAGCGAAGAGATTAAACGTAAATATCCAAGGTATGAGCGAATAAACGCTAGGGGGAAAGTCATTACACCGGGCTTGATAAATACACATCAGCATGCAGCCATGAGCCTTTTGAGAGGCTATGCGGATGATTATCCGCTTAAAGAATGGCTTGAGAAGTGGGTTTGGCCATTTGAGAAGCATATGACTGGCTACGATATCTATGTCGGCGCATTACTAACGGCCGTTGAGTCCATTATGGGTGGAACAACAACCGTAAACACCATGTACCATTACATGCCGGATTACAATGAGGCTAAAGCCTTTGCGGAAGTCGGATTACGCGGCGTTGTAGGACACGTTTGCTTTTCATGGCGGAAAGCCGAAGACAGGAGGATGCTTGAAGATTTAGCCAAAAATTGGCATGGAAAATGTGATGGAACCATACGGGTTAGTGTTGACCCCCATGCACCCTATACAGTTGATCCGGAGTACATGAAGGAGCTTAGAGCCCTAACGTTTAGCTTAAATGAGAAGTACGCCTCAAACAATGAGCCAATAATTTGGCATATCCATCTAGCTGAAACTGAAGATGAGCCTCAAAAAATTAGAGAAGCATTCAACATATCAATAGCTAACGGTGTTATAGAGTACGTGGATTCCTTAGGCGTTCTAGGCCAGGATGTTGTTGCAGCTCACTGTGTCCACCTAACAAACAGAGATATTAAGATTTTAGGTTTAAGAAACGTTAAGATTGCGCATAATCCTATCTCGAACCTTAAGTTGGCATCAGGCGTAAGTCCTGTTCCAGAACTGCTAAAGTCCGGTGTAACTGTCGCTCTTGGAACGGATAGCC
>CAYNMB010000109.1:0-3047 GCA_964398235.1 uncultured Candidatus Bathyarchaeia archaeon
TGCCTTTTGTTTCCTCTGTAATCGGATAGGGAAATGGCCGTAATATTTATATGATTTATTTATCAATATTGATATCAGAATTGATATTAAGGTTGGGAAAATTAAAAATGTCACAGCGCAAATTCCATCCGCGATCTTCCTCACTCAAATATTGGAGGAGACGTATGGCTGTTGTACCTAAAGGTTTCCTACTCTATCACGTGCTTAAACTCTTAGATGAAAAACCCCTTTCAGGATCGGAGATAATGGATGAAATAGAGAGACGTACAAATGGGCATTGGAGACCGAGTCCTGGATCAATCTATCCTCTTCTTGCATGGCTTCAAGATAACAGTTACATAAAGCCTGTACCGATGGAAGAGGATGGAATAAAGCGTTATATGCTTGCAGAGAAAGGAAAAAGTTTTCTTAAGGAACAACATAAAATCAGGATTCAGCTCGCAATTAAGAGGGGAATATTACCTTTGCTCCTAGCATTCCCCAGCTTTACCGCCTCTAAAGATGAGGTTGAAGCTTTTCGAAGAACGCTTAGAAAGTTCTTCGAGGCCATTCTCAGCCTAGATGCAGCTTTCGAAGGAAAATTTTCGAAGCAAATCTTAGATGAAATGTTGGAAATCCTTAATGAAGCTACTCAAAAATTGGAGAAATTAAAAAAGGCTTACAAGGAATAATGCGATGGGCAATTGAGGAAGCTTAATAGAATTTCCCTGGAGGTGAATAATAATCAATAATGCAGAAAGAAAGGGTTTTCCGCCTCCAAGAATGGCCTTGCGCAAAAGCAAGAGAACGGCTAGATCTAGCATTAGATATGGATGGTTTAGACTGCTGAGAATTTTAAAGCCTTATTGGAAACTCTTCTCTATTAGCATGATTATGTTTTTCATTTCAACGGCGATTGACCTTTTACCTCCATACATCATGAAGGAGATTATAGATAATGTTTTAATACCTATGAATAACTTTAATCTTCTCGTATATTATGTTGTTCTTTTAGCAGTTTTGCAGCTGGTTGGCGCCGTTGTTTCCGCCTTTAGGAGATATCTCATGGCTATTGTCAGCAACAGGGTTACTTTAGACTTGAGGAATAAGCTTTATGGAAAATTAATGACATTAAGTCTGGACTACTATGATAAAAGCATGACTGGCGATATTGTCGTAAGATTATTTGATTATGTTAGGCAACTCAACGGCTTCCTAACCAATGGTTTTCCCTCATTAATAATGAATATGTTGACGCTATTCGGGACACTCATAATAGTTTTTGCATTAGATATTAAGCTAGCTTTGATTTCTCTACTCTCCGTTCCAGTAATACTGTTTGGCACATGGACCTATCAAAGGAAGGCGCGCTTTCTGTTCATGAGGGTTTGGAAAGTTATGTCAAACTTCATGTCTTACGTCACATCCGCTATTTCCTCCATCATTCTCGTCAAGGTTCTTGGAAGAGAGCCTATTGAAATTAAGCGGTTCAGAAGATATGCTAAAGAAATTTATGATGCACATATAGATTTAGCGAAGTTAAATGTGGCATTCTTTCAGACTATAAGCTACGCTACAGCTCTCTCACGCATAATATTAATGCTCGTAGGCGGATTCATGGTGCTTAATGGGGAAACCACCATCGGCATCCTAACAGCCGTTCTTAGTTATCTGTCAAAAGTTTATAGTTCAATCCGATTTTTAGGCACTTTTTCATCCCAATATGTGCAGGCCGATACCGCCTATGAGAAGATTTCAGAAGTGCTCAGCGTCAGACCCGCGATTTCAGAAGCTCCCGATGCAGTGGATTTGAAGCTTAAAGGCTGCATCGAAGTGAAAAACGTGTTCTTTTCCTATGTTAAAGGAAGACCTATACTTAAAGGCTTGTCCTTTAAGGTTGAGCCGGGCGAGGTTGTTGGAATAGTTGGACCTAACGGCGCTGGCAAAACAACTCTTGTAAGGCTTCTAACGCGCCTCTATGATCCTGATGAAGGGCGGATTCTCTATGATGGGGTGGATCTGTGGAAAATAAGGCTCAAATCATTCAAGGATCAGGTCGTCATGGTAACCCAGGAACCATTGCTCTTGCCCGGTTCAATAGCCTTTAACATAGCCTATGGGGCTAAAAACGTGAAGCCTATAGATGTTATTAGAGCATCTAAGCTAAGCTATGCACATCCCTTCATAATGAATTTGCCGCTAGCTTACGATACAGATGTAGGCGAGGCTGGAAGGAGGCTCTCCGGAGGGCAGAAGCAAATGGTCTGTATTGCTAGGGCTCTCGTTAAGAAGCCTCCAGTGTTGATATTGGATGAATCTACATCTAACGTGGCCATTGACCTAGAGCGATTGATAATGAATAATATTTTGGGCTTCACGAGGAATTCAACATTACTGATAATTTCACATAGGCCGACTCTAATGAGATACGTGAATAGATTTATTGAAGTAGATGATGGTAAGATTATAAATGAAGTAGAGGGACATCTTAAAAAGAGACCAGAAATTAACGCTAATAGAATAGTGAAGGTTCTTAATCCAAAATCTATTTCGATCGAATTTGATGGTTCAGATTTACATGTAAGCCTAAATGGAAAAATGGTCATAAAAGGGGCTAGAGCCAAACTTCCATTCCCCTTATCATGGCCAAACATGGTGATCCTCTACGATTCAGAAGAAAATGAAGTTGGAATTATAGAGGATTACACCCATTTGGACGAAAGAAGCAAAAATGCACTGAGGATCTTTCTACAAAACAAATACAATCTGATAAATGTCAAGAAAATAGAGATGCTCCCATTAGGCATAAGAAGACCCTCCATAAGAGGGAGACATGGAGGATTCGGAAGGGGCGCAAAAAATGTATTGTTGATACTTGAAAGTGAAAAGGGCGAGATCATGCGGGAAGTTGTGCCAACTAACTTGATAACTATCAGCGGTGAAAAGGTCATCATACCAGCTCCTAAGAGGTTCTACATAATTGATATAAATAGTCTAGATAAGAACACAAGGATCGGGCTACTCTCATTAGCTCTGCAAACAGAAAACCCATGGGAATTCTCATAAAA
>CAYNMB010000110.1:0-3001 GCA_964398235.1 uncultured Candidatus Bathyarchaeia archaeon
TTAGGTCGGCTTCTGTCCCCAGCGCGCTTGGATCCACCACATAAAATGGTTCCAACCCATTTTTTTTAATATACTCTGCTAGATAGGGATATTTTTCTATGGCTTCCTCAAGAGTTTCAGGTTTTTTGGTCTCTCTGAAAAGCGCTAATTCTTCCTCTTCAGACTCCTTTATTGCTTTATCTTTTGAACCGAAAAAGAGGCGCTTAAATTTTAACACCCCCTAAGGGCAGAACCCTTAATCCCACATAGGGGTTTATCTCTAGGCTAACCGTATCCTTCCTTTCGCCTGTGGTCCCCCATAATTTGACCACTTTAAGCATTTTTATTGAGACGCCCGCCATCTTAGTGTTTGAGAGAATAAGATAGACATCGGAGGAGGCTTTAAGCTTCATAATTATGTTTTCTGGAAGAAAGTTGGGATGAAAGGTCAAGATAATTGTTTTTCCATCTGAAACAAGATTCTTCATGCGGGTTATGAAGGTTAGAAACTCGTGGGGAGGGGTTTCCGTGGCCAGCACGCTTAAACTGTCGATGACAACAGCGTCATAGCGGCTCTTATAGATCTCTAGGAAGCATCGCGTAACTTTGAGGAATAGAGAGGAAAGAAATCTGCTCCATTTGCCGCCCTCAACATGCAGAGGGTAAATCTCAAGTCTTCTTCCAATATAGTAGGGAATAGGATCTAGTTTTATTGATTTCATTTTTTCCAAATATTCTTTGACATTTGTTTCACTTGTTATGACACATACGGTTAAGCCAGCCTTCAACATGGAGTGAACTATATGCTGAGTAAAAGCCGTCTTTCCGGCGCCATAATCTCCCTCTATAGAGACTAGAGAGGGATGGGGAAAGCCGCCACCTAAAGAGTCATCTAGATCCTTGATCTGTAATGAGATTAGAGTCAAGCTGTTCGAACCCCCTCCTTAACGGCTGAAACCCCATAATGGGAAAAGAAAACAACAATAACCGTTTCATTATAAGGAATGCGAGGGGCATATTCAGGTAAAGAAACAAGTATTCTCGCTTCTTCACCTGGATTAATATATTTATGGGTTGAAACATTAAATGTGACCGCTGAATTCTCAACCTTAATTTCAATTACCCTATAATCTTCTATTAGATACGAGTTCCAAGTGTTATTTCTGTAGGCAATGATAACGCTGTTCCAGCTAAAACCCCGATTTTCCAAGAAAATGGTTTTAGACCCAGTATTCTTTATATAGAACTCCACAGAAGAAGCATTTATATCGACTATGCTAAGTTCGATCTGAACATCTAAATCATGTTTTAATGTTGTGTTTAATAAAATTGTCAGCTGATTTATTGAGTAAATGAGTGAAAGGGATGTAGCTCCCATGAAAGCTATTAATCCTATTAATATTATTGCCGACGCAACGGGCGTCGAGAATCCCATTTAAATCACCTCAGGAGGGGGGAGAAAACAGATAAGTGGAGGGAATCCCTCTAAATGGCACTATTTTCACCTCGTAGATTGAGGCATCAATATCCACCGTAGGATAGGCTTTTATGGTGGCTGTTTCGCCAACCTCCCAGACACCGTCTTCATCAGCATCTGTTAAAGTGAAACTTCCGCTTCCAACGGTTGCTTCGCTACTGTAGGAACAAAGCACTGCTCGACCATACTCCCCAACATAAACATCTATAACCGAGAAATCTGTAATCGGAGTTAAACCAGTATTCTTTACATATATTATGAAATATCTAGGATTTGTTGTTTCGTTAACAGTTGCATATCCTATATTAATCCGCGTGTTTAAATCTCTCTTAGAAATATCAATTGTCTGAATTATGCTACTTTGCAAGGATAAGCCGGCATAAATGGCTTGAGCTGAAAAACCGCTTGCCAAGACCACGGATGCGATTAATACGACCACCTCGCTTATTGTTGTTGAAAAACCCATTTATCCCCTCACCCTTTCAATTCTTTTTCTTTTAAGCATGCTCATAACCATCTCACGGATTTCTTCAATTTCAATGCCAACCCCAAATGCTTCAGCGGCCATATATAGGACAAGCATTATGTCCTCCTCCGAAAACCCTTTTGCTCGAGCAGCAGCAAGGGCATCGATCACACCAGAAATGTGGATACTGGAACCTTTTGGAATCACTCCGACGTATTCACAGCATTGGCAGATTCCCTTCAAATCTTCTTTGTCGAAGCCTAGGTCAAACATGTTATAGATCCATCGTATTAAAGAGAAGTTATGTTGGAAGCCTATGGCCTCGCTCTCCGGAACAGGTTTTTCAGTCTGCTCTTCTGGTTGTTTTGGAGCTTCTCCAATTTCCTCTTTAACCATCAAGTCTTTAGGCTTTTCTTCCTCTCTTTCTATCTCCTTACTTTCTTCCTTTACGATCTGTATTTTCTCGATTGCAGGTTGAGCTTTGCTTAATTTCTCGAGGTCTTTTTCGCTTGTTATGACTCTTAGTAAATTGAATGGATTTTCAATTTCGCTGACAGCTGAACGGATATCAACGACAGCCTTTTTTAAATCCTCAACAGTCTGCTTGATCTCGTTGGAGGAATTTCGAACATCGGCTTTAAGTCTCTCAACTTCTTTTTCAAGTCTACTAACCCTATCCTCGCCTTCAGAGCCCTCGCTCACAACTTCCTCTTCGTCGCTCATCTTTTTAAGCCTCCAAAGCAACATAATATCTAAAAAATAAAAAGAGATTATGAACCAGATACATGGTCAATGACCACGTTAAATTTTTCACATCATTAGTTCAGGCATTTTTGTATGCTGCACTCCTAATTGATAGGCAACGTAAGAAACCCAATTTTCGTAATGAACTATGATTTATGGACTAATGCAACGAGCTTCATTTCCGAACCCAACAGACGGTTCACATTTTCATAACTCATTTATAAATTGAATACATTTAATCATCCACTTGAAGAGGGATAAAAAATGAGAAAGCGCTCAAGATTAGAGATCTATTTAGATGTATTGGAAGCCGTTTCCAAAGTTGGAAAATTAAC
>CAYNMB010000111.1:0-1298 GCA_964398235.1 uncultured Candidatus Bathyarchaeia archaeon
CCCCACGCCTTGCGGCGTTGCGGGCTGTGCGGTGGGCGGAGTTTCCTCAGGCACTCCTCATCCTTTCTCAGAAGTGCCCGAGAGCCGTCCGCCAGCTCACCAGCCAAGCTTATTAGAATTTATTGTTGCGGATAAATATTTTGGTGCTATTCTCTCACTATTTTATATCTTGCGGGATCTCGGGCGAATTTTGTTATAGCATTTGTTGAGCTACATGTCGGGCATTTTATATAATCTCCGGGGAGAGTTTTTCGGCAGTTATCGCAGTAGGTTAGGGGAACATCATATGTGAATAGGGGTATTTTGAAGTCGGTGACTATTCTTTTGGTTATGGAGATTAGTTGTTCTGAGTCCATTCCAGTTGCCGGTATTTTAATCAGATTGCTTCCGGTGAAGATTTTGCTTAATCTATCTTCTATGCGGAGAAATTTTTCAATGGGCATGTTTTCATCATATATTATAGCATTGATGTCGCTGTAGTAGGGTTTATCTCTACTGCCGCTTACATTTGTTTCAGCCAACCCATAATGTTCAACATCAAGCATAGCCATTCTCCTAGAAGATTTCATATTTAGAGTTAGTGATAAACCGTAACGAATACCGCGCTCTCTTGAATATTCGTTGGCGATCTTCTGTATATAGAGGGCTGTCTCCTCAATAAACTTTAGAGCTTCACCATTCTCCTGTAGAGATTTCTTCGTTACCATTTGAGCCGTTTCATTTAAACCTACCGGAGCTAGGAGAAATAGGGAGCTTTCAAGCCTGCAATAGGGGTCCCTTGGTTCTCCCTGAGTTAAAAATGATAAAAGCCCCTCGTGTGCACGTTGCTTTATTGTTAAATATTTTATTTCTAGCGCTCTTAAAGCCTTTTCAGTGAAATCATATATGTTTTCAAGAAAGGTTTTTCTAGCGCCTTTAGCCTCATATAATGCTCTTGGAAGATTTATTGCTACATCTCCAACACAGCCAACCCTAATCATATCAACCTCCCAGTCGCCTTTCCAATCCGCGGACAACCTTCGTCCAGTCGCCACATAAGATGATTCAGTAATATCATCTGAGCATAAATTAGCAAAATATGGAAGCCCATAGACTGCTAGCTCATGAGCACTATGAAGAATATTTTCTTCCTCACTATTGGTTAATGTTCCAGACCGCATTTTAATTATCACGCTGGGATTGAAGATTGGTTTAGATTTGCTGACTGCATTAAGGCTTTCAAGCAAAAGTGAAGCCAACATGCGGCTTTCATTCACATAATCACCGTAAACTCCGACAACTTCGCCGCCAAAACCAAG
>CAYNMB010000111.1:1398-2985 GCA_964398235.1 uncultured Candidatus Bathyarchaeia archaeon
AGAAAACTATCCAGCTTTAAAATCCAATGTGCAAGATTTTCGAGGTGGAGGGCCCCTGATAAATGTGCATCTGCAACATCTCTAGGAAGAATGTTTAGGAGAGTGTACTCCTCCATTACTTTGTTTCCAGCCTCTACAAGTACTGTTTCAACATTGGCTGGAGAATCGCTCATAGATTTTATGAGCTGCGTTACATCATAGACTGGAAGCCCGAGGCGGGTTAATTTATGTCTATATTCTTCAAGCCCACGCTCTATGAGTATTGAGTTTACGAATTCTCTGATGAGGGGCGCTGTTAAATATTTTGTATTAAGCTTCTGGAGACGTTCCTCAGTTTCCCGGGCGATTTTTTGAGCTAGATCAGCTGGTACGCCGGCCTCCCTGATAAGCGAGACAGCGATTTTGTTTCTGTCAAAGGGTTCTATTGCTAGACGTGAAGTTCTCACAAGCATTCTTTTTCTAAAAGCACTTTCCTCAAGCTGATTAACGAACTCAATTATCGATTTACCTAAATCTGTTAACACATATTTTTTTAATTCTACGTCCGGCTTAATGAGATTCATGTTGAGAAGCATTTTGAGATGATATGCAAATCTACCAGCATCTTTGCTGGGACTTAGCTTTAGATTATTCATTATTTCAGTATAGGAGAGTGGACCTCTATCGAAAAGAAGTTTCAGTATGTTTAGCCTTAGATTAGATGATACGGCTTTTAGGATCCTTGAACTAAGCCTTCTCCTTCTTCTAGGCAAAACCCCACACAACCCAGCAATATCTCTATTTTTATATATTGAACTCAAAATTTAAGATTTAAACACTTACTTACGTTTTTACAGCCTCTATCAACGCTATCTTTTCGAAAAAGAATCTTCTTTCAGCAGCTATCCTAGTTTTAAACCCTCTTCTCTTGAATTCACTTAGGGTTTTATTGATGTCTGATAGCGATGATTGAATAAGCATTATTCGTCCACCAATTTTCATCCGTCTAGAAGCCTCTTCAATAAATTTTCTTGCAACTTCATTGCCGCCTCTGCCGCCAGCCCAGGCATAGCTTAGCCAATCTTTAGGCTTTTCCCTAATCGGTAGATAAGGCGCATTAAATAGCGCAAGATCGAAGGCGACATTGTTTCTGAGGGGGTCGAGGAGACTGCAGCATATGAAGTCAATTTTCTCTAGGACTCCATTTATTTCAGCGTTAATTCTCGCACATCTAACGGCGCTAGGGTTTATGTCTATGGCGACAACCCTAGAAGCCTTAAACGCCGAAATTACAGCCAATATTCCGCATCCCGTACCAACGTCTAAAACAGTCTCCCCATCCCTAACATGAAGATTATCCGCCAGAAGAAAAGTATCCTCAGCAGGCTCATAAACATCATCAAAAACAATAAACCTTAAATCCCCATAAGAAAACTCTTTAAAACCCTCATCCCGCATCCAGGAATCCCTAAAAAATAAGAGGCGTCTCCACTTAAAGTTTTTATTTTACGAAAAAGAAAGGAAGAAAATAGTTAAAACAGTGACTATTGACATGTGCGGGGCTGTGGGCTAGCTTGGTCTAGGCTACGGGCTTCGGGCGCCCGTGAC
>CAYNMB010000112.1:0-2975 GCA_964398235.1 uncultured Candidatus Bathyarchaeia archaeon
ATTGTTTTTGGAAATTTTATGTAATGCCATGTTGATTTAGGCTTGAATGGATTGTTGTTAAGGGCTGCTTCTAAAACCCTCTCTTTGGTTATCTCCACATCCTTGGATGCGGCTTCCAGCCCTATGTGGGGGCATCTGTAATCCACGTAGCATACGGGTACTTTTGTGCATCCGATCAGCCGTAGGGCTTCAACCCTATGATGTCCATCTATTATCACGTTGGTTTTCTCATCGACGACTATGGGCTTCTTGATGATTCCATCGAACCATATTTCGTCTCTGAGGGCTTTAAGCCTCCTCTCGTCTATGCGTTCATGAGCTTTAAGGCTGGAAATATCGGCTAAGCATATGCGAATTTTAATTGGTATGCTGTTTTTAGGGGACTTCTTTGACGCCAAAGTTGTCCCTCAACGAGTAATATTTGTGTGTTAATGTTCTATTTAAAACTTATTGGTTCAATTTTGTTCAAGAAGGTATCTTTCTAGATAATTTCAATGGCAATTATGAGGAGACCTAGAGAAATAGGGTAGAGGGAAAACATGTAAAACTTGTGGAGGAGAGCTCTAAGAGCCTTTATTGAGAAGTAGCCTACAATCATTGATGCCATCCCTCCAATAAGCAGATCTAGGCATCCCACGTTGGATGAAGAAGGGATGCCTGATTGGGTGCATAGGGCTAGAGTTAAGGCTCCTAGAACGGCTGGAATGGATAGGAGGAATGAAAATCTGAAGGCCTCCTCATGTTTTACGCCGAGCAGTAGAGCTGCGGCTATGGTTAATCCGCTTCTGGAGAGACCCGGCACTATGGAAAATCCTTGGGCTAAGCCGATGACTATAGCTGATCGATAATCCACATACTCTTTTTCTTTCTTCCCGGTTTTTGAAAAATAAACTATCAGCCCGGTTAGAATGAATGCGGCTGCAATTAACGTTAGGTTGCTGAAGAATTTTCCTAGAACCATGTAGGTTGCTAGGCTTGTGGGGAGGGTTGATAGAGACCCTAAAATTATCAGCTGCATCAGCCTGCCGTAATATGACTTGAAATCAAATTTTATGAGCGCCCCTAGAATCCCCTTCACATCCCTCCTAAAGAAGATTATTGTCACTAGGAGGGTGCCTACATGGAGGATAACGTCGAAAAGCATTGGAAGCTCTAGTCCAAGGAGAATTCTCGCCAGCCTTAAATGCCCGGAGCTGGAGACGGGGAACCATTCGGTTAATCCCTGAATCAAACCTAAAATAATGCTTTCTATTTCATGCCCCAAATTTCGGCGCCCGCCGCAATTCCCATCTTCACGAAACAATTTTATAGACTTTTCTCTCCGAATATATTTTTAGGAGAAATGCCGTTGCTTGATGTATTAACGGTTAACGATAGGTGTGAAAGCGAAGAAGGCCTGCTGGAAACCATTTATAGGGCTCTAGAATATTTTCCGAGAGGATTATGGGAGGGCGCAAATTATCTCGGCGACATAAACGTTGAGTATGATGTGAAGGTAAGGTCTAAATACGGGGTTTATGGGGCTTTTGTGCTGAAGAATCTGCTTGAAAAGATGAGGGAGGTTAAGCGGATCCTACAGCTCAACAATCTTCTGCTGGCGGTCACCTACGATCCAATAATAACCGTTTATCACGAGTTTGATGCCGGAAGATTTAGAAGGGTTGCCAACCTAGTTCACGACTATTTTTCGAGAGACATCGGCCTAGTTTCATTCTTTAGGGTTAGGGATGATGAAAATGCGGCTAGGATCCTAGCGCATGGTTTGGGGCACAGCCGGGGATTAAGGCATCACATGAAGCCAATAGACATAATGTATGTAGGCTTGCTTGAACACGCTAAGCTTGAAAACAACGGGTTCTGCAATGAATGCATCAGAAAAATGGTGGATGAAAACAGCATTTAATCCTCCTCCGACAAAAAGTATTGGTAGGCTTCAGTAACGTTGCCAACCTCATAAACCGACATATCATAACCCTTCTCGCTTAAATACTCCTGCAAATCCATTTGAACAGGCTTATATTCTATTATCGTGAAGCCTGAAGCCAGCTTCTTCTCAACCTTCTCATAGACGATTATGGTTTTCTGTCCCTTTGGAACTAGGAAGATGCTGCCGCCGCTTTCAGCCGCCGCCTCAGCCTTCTCGGCTACGCCGCCAACCTTCCCTATTGAACCGTCGGGCAATATGGTTCCGGTTATGAAGACGCTTCTGGAGAGGTTGTCCCCCCTTATAGCCGCCATTATCGCTATGGCTATGGCTGCTCCGGCGCTTGGTCCATCAACGACCTGAACCTCCTCCTCAGCCTTTATGGTGATTATAATGTCCGTGTTGCCAAGCGATACGCTGGTCAGGTTTTCAGCAACCCTAACGGCTGTCTGCGCGCTTGTCTGGAGGTCTATGCCTATGCGGGGCTCAGTGTTCACTAGAACCCTTCCCCTACCATTTCCATTCAGTTCAACTGTACATTCCAGCACGACACCCTCATAATGCATGTTGAATATGTTGCTGTAAACCTCTCTAACGGCGACAAGATTTATGGTTGATTCTCCAAATAGGCTGGAGTTTGATCCCGCCCTCCCAACGGCTGAGTAAAGGTAGTTTAATTGAGACCTATAGTATTCGAGCTGCCCTCTAAGGTTCTCTATTTCCTTGGAGAGGCTTAGGATTGTGGTCGATAAATTCTCATTTCTCTCTGCAAGCTCTCTAACCTTATCCGATAATTGAGCGTTGTGGTTAACTGCGACTCCCAGCCAATATATTGTAGCCCCATTTAGGAGGAGGCTGATCGCTAATGCCATCGCAAAAAGTTTTAATCTTTCCATAAAATTGTTATTGCAGGTCTCTGAGAAAAATTTTTCTCTTCTGTCAATATAATGTAAACGAAAAGTATATAAGTTCAACTAAATCAATTTTTCTTAAACAAAAATATGGTGATGCCTATGGCGGCGGCTGGAGGAGGCATCCCAGTCCTAATATT
>CAYNMB010000113.1:0-2959 GCA_964398235.1 uncultured Candidatus Bathyarchaeia archaeon
TCTACCGAATGAAGAAACTGAAGAGATGATTAAGCGCGTCTCAAAATATGGGAGAATTCTCTGGGAGATTCATGGATTCTTCCCCCATTACGGCCTCTTCGTCCCAGATGAAGAACCTTGGGAAGCGAGGGCTCATTCACCGGGCACCATGGTTAAATATGACGATATAAGAAAGCTGATAAAAATGCTTCATAAGTATGGGGCGCATGCGTATATTTATTGGGAAATGAGAGAAGGCTTGAAAAACTGGTCTCTAGAAAATTTTCCCGACTCGCTTGTTAAAACGGAGAAGGGTGAGCTTGTGCCTGCTTATCGGGGAAATCTATCTTCAGAGCAGGGCGGATGCTATCTGCTTAATCCAGATCTCCGCTATTCGTGGGGTAAACATTGTCTTAGGCAGGCGGAGAGGGAGCTAGAGACTTATCCTGAGGTTGATGGAATATTTGTGGACGGTTATAGGGAGATGGAAATAGATTTTGCCCACGATGATGGAATAACGATGGTGCATAATAAGCCATGCTACAATTGGAATTTCGCCTATCATCCAATAATGGAGAAGGTGAGTGAAATGTGCCACAGCATGGGTAAGGGGCTTTACGGCAATAAGCCCGTCACCGTTGAAACTCAAAAATATCTGGACATACTGATGATTGAATCCAGCAACGTATCCTACTTCATTAACATAGCCTACATGGGATTAAATAAACCGCTCTCATGGATCTCAATGTTTGAAAGAGGTCGATACGATTTATCAAGGGAGGAAACCTGCCGCGAATATCTTAGAGATCTTGAACACAAACTTAAGCTATGCCTCAAGTGGGGAGCCTTTCCGCAGAGATGTATTCTACAGTTGACAAAAGAAGAAGTTTGGGAAGAAGGCGTGAAGATTGAAGATTATCTTTATAGCAGATATATGAGACTTATAGAGATGCTTAGGGGCAGAAAATGGATTTTCGAACCAAATCCAATATCCTTCTCTCATGGGCTTGATGGAAACATTTTTGAAGCATCCAACGGCGACATATTAATACCACTCATAGTGACTTCCAGCGGATCAATTTTCGAAGGCGGGGAGCTGAAAGGAGGATACGTAAAAATCAGGTTACCTAGACTGACGATAGATCAGTTAGCTGAGCTATATTTGCTTGAACAAGATAAGCCATTAACACTTCCCATCGAAGCCGCTGAGAAGCCTTGGACAGGCATTATTAGGATCCCGCATATTAGAGGAGCTGCCATAGTAAAGATCCTAAGGAAATCCTAAGACCAATCCCCTCCCATTTCTTTGGAAGATACTTTCCCACCATTTTAAGAAGAGCTCTTTTGCTTCTGAGGACCGTAGGGAATAAGAGCGACTGTTGGATATGGATCAAACAATATGTCATCAGTTTTTACAGCCCATCTCCACATCTCCTCAATTAATCGCTGTTTTACAGACTCATAGTCAGGGTCATTCGCCAAGTTTTTTAGCTCGCATGGATCATTCTTAAGATCATAGAGCTCATCGAAATCAAACCCGTTGAAAACATACTTGAACCGATGATCCCGGATAATGCGCTGGGTATAATAGTATTCTGTTCCTAAAAACTGTCCAAAGAAGGACTTAGGCCAATCATTAGGCACGAAGCCCTGAAAAATCGGTAGCAATGAACGACCGTGAAATGTTTCAGCCGCTTCAATACCTGCAATCTCACAGAAAGTGGGGGCAAAATCACAGAGGGTTACGAATTCAGAGCATATAGAACCCGGCTTTATTACTTGAGGCCATCTTACCACCATTGGAATTCTATAGCTCTCTTCGAATGGCATTACGCCTTTAAGAAAAAGGCCATGACCGCCAACCTGATCTCCATGATCCGATGTGAAAAGAACAAGAGTGTTATCTTCAGCTTTTGAATTCTCTAACGCATCTAGAATCATGCCAACTAAGTCATCGGTCATGGTGCATAGGCCCCAATAATGGGCTATGGCTTCTTTCACTTGCTGTTCGTTTAGCTGCGACCACAACTGTTTACGCATGCGTCTGTATATTGCCGGCTTATCTTCTAGAGTGTCACAATAGTTTTTCGGAAGCGGCACATCGTCTGGATCATACATACTTGCATAGGGTTCAACCACTATGTATGGGTCATGAATGTTCGTAAAACCAACATATATCACCCATGGATTGTTTTTCCTTGAAAGCCTCTTGATTTCCTCAACAGCTAGCTTCGCCTTCCTAAAATCCGACATGTCCTCAAGCTTTCCATTACGCGTGCCATAGAGAACGTAATCCGGCCATCCCCTCCGCTTAATAATGGCATATCTCCGCAAATTCTTAGACGGTTCCCTATAATGAACAACTCTTTTCCCAGGACCTGGGGCGCCAATTGGCCCGAGGCTTGTTCCCTCCGGAATTTTCCAGCCATAATTGGCGGGGCTCTTCTCTCCAGAAACATGCCACTTCCCAATGTAAGAGAGATTATAGCCGGCTTCCTTGAGATACTCTGAAAAAAGTTTGACGCCTGGAAATAATCCTGAATGGATGACTGGTAGAGAATGATAATTATTGTACATTCCATGCACCGTGGGATAAAGTCCTGTGAAAAAGGAGGCTCTAGCAGGTGCACAAAGAGCCGTAGGCGTATAACCTAGCTCAAACCTCATTCCTTTTCCAGCAATCCTATCCTTAATATTCGGCATGCGACAAGGAGAGTCTGGATCAACGGTTCTTCCCTGCTGATGCTCCGTCATAATTATTAAAATATTCGGCTTCTCCTCCATCACAAACACCCCTTTAGGCGCCGTAAACTAAAAGTAACTCTACCAAAAAATTAATTCTTGCTATTTACGCCTCCACATCATAATAAATCATTAAAGTGCTATTTCGGATTCTTCTTCCTCAAGATCGTCTCCCAAGACTCAACTAGGAAATCTACTGGAATATGGGAGGTTTAATAGGTTTAAGAAATCGAAGCTG
>CAYNMB010000114.1:0-2827 GCA_964398235.1 uncultured Candidatus Bathyarchaeia archaeon
GGAATAGTTAGATTGGCTCCAGCATGGGTTCCGAGAAGCTTCCTAACGCCGGGTTGGAGGCTTAAGCTCGCTCCAGAGGACGTTTACGCCCTAGGGGTTGAGAGGGGAGGGATAGATGAGAGATGGCTGGCTTCAACCGTGAAAGCCGATAACCCAAACGCTCCTGAAGACGAGGGCTTAAGCTACATAATTGTCGAAGACGATCTAAAACCCACCAAAATTCTCTTAAAAGACGCTATTGAAATCCTTGGAGAAAGATTTCTGGGAAAAAATGTTATGCGGAAATATGGCGGATGGATGGTTCTAGCAAAATTCTTCGACAACTCCTGTCCAATACCCCTCCATCTACATCAAATGGAGGAGCATGCCAAGAGGGTTGGAAGACTGCCTAAGCCTGAAGCATACTATTTCCCACCCCAACTCAATCTCATTGAAGGAAAATTCCCCTACACCTTCTTCGGACTTGAACCTGGAACAACAAGAGAAGACATTAAAAAATGCCTAGAGAAATGGAGCATGGGAGACAACGGAATCCTCTACTATTCAAAAGCCTACAAACTCAAGCCGGGAACAGGATGGATTGTTCCAGCCGGCGTTCTCCATGCACCTGGAACCCTAGTGACCTATGAGGTTCAAATGGCATCAGATGTAGCCGCCATATATCAATCAATGCTCGAGGATAAACCCATAGACTGGAGCCTGCTGGTTAAGGATGTTCCAAAAGAGCATCACCATGACCTAGACTACATTGTAGACATGATAGATTGGAGGGAGAACCTAGACCCGGAATTCAAGAAGCATCACTACATTGAGCCAAAGCCCGCTGGAAACCCCGATGAGATGAGGGAGATGGGATATGAGGAGAAATGGATCATTTATGGAATGAGGGAGTTCAGCGCAAAAGAACTAATCGTCTTCCCGGGGAGGAGGGTTAAAATATTTGATAGGGCTGCTTACGGGCTCATCGTGGTTCAGGGACATGGTAGAATAGGCGGATTTAAAGCCGAAGCCCCAGCCCTAATAAGATATGGAGAAACACCAAACGACGAGTTTTTCATAAGCGTTGAGGCGGCGAAGGACGGCGTAGAAATAGTTAATGAAAGCAGCCGCGAAAATCTGGTGATGCTGAAGCATTTTGGACCAGAAAACCCGGATGCACCCAGCATCCTAAAAAATCCGCTTTAATTCGCCCCCTTTTTCAGCTTCTTGAGAAAAGTCCATAAGCCTGATCTATGGATTCAGCAACCTTATAGAGGTTTTCGAAAATGCGGTCTATGTCTCGATGGGTTTCCCTCAGCGTTGATTTTAGGCTTCTACCCCTAAGCTTATAGCAGCCCTCATGATAGATAACCAACCCGCTTCTAATCATCTTATTCAAGTGATGAACCATTGTGCCTCGGGTTAAAGATAGCTTAGCAGCTAATTCATCGCTTGAAAGCCCCTTATTCTCCCTAGCCGCCTCTAGGAGAGCCCTAAATATTCGGAAGGCAGTCTTCTTCTTGTCCCTAGGCTCCAGGAAGCCTAGGCTCTTGCAGATCCACTCCAAATCCTTCTCCGGATCCGCTTTTGGAAGCATCCGCATGGCTAGAATCTTGTATTCAGCCAAAGCCTTCTCGTCCAGAGACATCAAAATCATCTCCTCGAAATCAAATTATTGTCTTCTTGTTTACAATTTATAGTTTTAGTAAAACTTATATTTTTCGTCTCAACAAATAAATACGAGAATTCCACTAATGATTTGAGAAAATTATGATAAAATAAGGGAGGGATAAATATATGGCGTATCTAGCTCAAACAGCGTCCGGTCAACCAATTCTAATATTGAAGGAGGGGACCGCTAGGACCCGTGGAAGGGAGGCTCAACGCAACAACATAATGGCTGCTAGAATAATCGCCGAAGCGGTTAGAACAACCCTTGGACCACGCGGCATGGATAAGATGCTTGTAGACAGTCTAGGAGACATAACGATAACTAATGATGGAGCAGCCATCTTAAAGGAGGTTGAGGTTGAGCATCCAGCCGCAAAAATGATGGTTGAAGTCGCCAAGACCCAGGACAACATGGTCGGCGACGGAACAACAACCGTAGTTGTTTTAGCCGGCGAATTGCTTAAGAGGGCTGAGGAACTCCTAGACCAGAACATTCATCCAACGGTGATTGTAAGCGGCTACCGAAAAGCAGCTCAGAAAGCCGCTGAAATCCTCGATAAAATCGCCATACCAATAGACATAGATGACAAGGAAGCCTTGAAGAAGGTTGCATTCACCTCCATGGGCAGCAAGGCTGTTGGAACCGCCAGAGACCACTTGGCTGAAATAGCCATCGAGGCGGTTAAGCAAATAGCTGAGAAACGCGGTGACAGATGGGTTGCAGACATCGACAACGTCCAGATAATAAAGAAGGAGGGCAAAAGCCTACATGACACAGAGCTCGTCAGGGGCATAATCCTAGACAAGGAGGTTGTCCACGCAGGCATGCCTAAGCGGGTTGAAAACGCTAAAATCGCCCTGCTGAACTGTCCGCTGGAAATCGAGAAAACCGAATTCAGCGCGGAGATAAGGATAAGGGATCCGCTTCAGATGAAAGCCTTCCTAGACAAGGAGAACGAAATGCTACGGAACATGGTTGAGAAAATTAAGAATGCCGGCGCAAATGTGGTCATCTGCCAGAAAGGAATCGACGACATGGCTCAGCACTTCCTAGCCAAAGCGGGTATCCTAGCAGTTAGGCGCGCTAAGGAATCCGACATGGAGAAGCTAGCCAGAGCGACTGGTGGAAGAATAGTCACAAACCTAGACGACCTCAAGCCAGAGGATCTAGGCTACG
>CAYNMB010000115.1:0-2812 GCA_964398235.1 uncultured Candidatus Bathyarchaeia archaeon
TCCCAACGCTTTTCAAGCGGAATTGATGGATCATGTATTTTCTCCCAATATTCTCGGGGCATTCCAGATGCGAATAGATCAACCCTCGTGTAATGGCTGAAAAGCGTGAAAACATCCACTTTCTGCTCTAAACGAACTTTTTCAGGCGGTAAATGCTCATGAGCATCAACTACCTCAAATTCCTCAAAAGCCTCTATGAGACTATTCTCCAATGATGAAAGATTTTCAGAAGTCATTTTTACATCATCCAATATTGTGGAAATTTACTTTAATGAAGCCATATAAGACTTCCTAACATAATCCTAGACTAGTATCCAGCCTGTCTTAAGATTCTCAGAGCCTCTTTTAACGGCTCATTGCTTCCTTCTCCCGGGCGTATTTCAAGACAGCCTCTTCCCCTATAATTATGCATCATGAGAGCGTTCCTAACTTCAGCTAGGGGCATCTGGCTTAATGGCGCTGGCTCAGCCTTAGATCCAACACGCTTTAACCCCTTTATATGTATCTGCGCAATTAAATCCGCCATCCTATGTATTTGCTCGACGGGGTCTTCTCCCTGCCAAATGCAGTTTCCAATATCAAAGTAAACTTTAACAGCATCATGATCTATGGCTCTAACAAGCCTTTCAAGCATGCTTGGTTTATATGAACCCACATGCTCAAGGGCTAATGTAATTCCTCTATCTTTAGCATAATCAGCCAGCTTACTTAACTCCTCCACATATATGTTAACATACTCATTGAACGGTAAATCTTCGCAGGTGGCTAGGAGGATCACATCAGCTCCACATTTTTCAGAAAGATCAATCATTTTCATGACGCGTTCTATGACTAATCGACGTGCTCCACCATCCTTAGATTGACCGACAAATTTCCGGATGCTCATGCTAGTACTCTTTATGGGAAAACCTATGTCTCTAATTAGGTTGCAGATATGGGACATATACTGTTCATCCATAGAGTCAATCTCCTCGTTCCGTAATGGCAATTCCAGAAAATCGTATCCTAAATCCTTCAACACCCTCATTTTTTCCTCTAGAGTGTCGGCAAATACGCATCCCGTTCGGGCACCAAGCTCCATAATCCGCTCACCCAGTATTCTTAGTAAAAACTTATAAAAAACTTTTTATATGTTATTCCCGGCTTTTTATTCAGAGCGTCATCTAAGGGTGAATAGGATGAGTAAAATATCTTGCAGTACTTGGAGTTATTGTACAGGAACTTTCAGGCAATGGAAGCTTGAGGACATTGTGCGAAGCATAAGCAATATTGGTTATAGGGGGATTGAAATAGTTGCTCAGCCATGGCCTTTAGCCGAGATGCCGCATAATGAAATAAAAAGCATAGTGGATCTCCTCAGCTCCTATAATCTTCAGCTAGTATGCATTTCCCCAGTTTTCGATTTTCTAAATCCTCAAACTGGAAGCTTCGAGAAGGAAATTGAACTCCTTAAAAAATATGTAGACTTGGCTGTTGAAATGGGGGCGCCTATATTACGCGTTTTTGGAACAATGAGGCTGCCTGAGGGGCTTACTAGAGAGGAGGGAATTGAAATAGAGGTGAGGGCGTTGAAGGAAGGCGCCAGATATGCTGAAGATGCGGATATTAAATTGGCTCTTGAAAATCACGGCAGGTTTGATGCAGTTCCAGAAAACCTTATTGAAATAGTGACCAGAGTAAATTCAGATTATCTAGGTGTATGCCTTCATCCCCGTCCTAGAGGCCATGAAGAGGATACTCTCAAAATTGTAGATGCTCTAGGAGAGAAAATATTTCACACTCACCTGATGGATTGGAAGCTTCCGCCGATGGAATATCGTGAAATAATTAGGCTGAAAAGAATAGGAAAGTCCATGGAGAGCTTGGTAGAGAAGTATGGGAAAGATTTAGTTGAGAAAGCGCTAGCTTGGAAGCCGGAGGTAGTTGCTTTAGGAGAAGGTGAAGTCGATTTAAGAACCCACATAGAAAAACTTAGGGATAAGGGATATAGGGGATGGTATAATTTTGAGGGCATGGGGGGAGGAGCCGGCATCCCCGAATATTATGCAAAAAGAGCATTCGATTACATTAAAAAATTGTTAATGGAGCTTGGAATAGGGGGATAAAATAGTGGCGAAGATTAAAGTTGGGGTAATAGGCTGTGGGGGAATAGCCGCAAACCACTGTGAGAAAGCTCTCTCCAAGATTGAGGATGTTGAGTTACGTGCCTTCTGTGATGTTCAGTTTGAGAAAGCGAAGAAGATGGCGTCTAGGTTTCATGGAAAAGCATATAGAGATCACCATGAAATGCTGGAGAAAGAGAAACTAGACGCCGTTTGGATTTGTATACCACCCTTCGCTCACACCGATCAAGAGCTTCTTTGTGTAGAGAAAGGCATACCGTTTTTCGTTGAGAAACCTGTCGCCCTCTCCATTAAAACAGCTAGAGAAGTTAATGATGCAGTAAAAAAGAGGAGGCTTCTAACCCAAGTTGGCTATGCAATGCGATTTAATAAACCTCTGATCGAAGTCAGAAGAATCGTAAAAGAGGAGGGAGGGCCAATAGGTCTAATAAGTACGGAGCGCCTTAATTGGTGGGTTGGAGCTGGCTTCACTAAACGATGGCTTGTTGATGTCACGAAAAGCGGGGGAGTCCTAGTAGAAAATATAACGCATCACGTAGACACTATGAGATGGATAGCTGGAGATGTAAAAAGAGTTTATGCGCGGTTCGACAAACGCCTTTGGGATCCAGTTAGAGAATCCCATTTCACTATCGAAGATGCATGCGTCGTAGTGCTCGAATTTGAAAGCGGGGCTATAGGATCGATTG
>CAYNMB010000116.1:0-2788 GCA_964398235.1 uncultured Candidatus Bathyarchaeia archaeon
AATCAATCCACTCATACATCATCATACACCATCACAGTACTATTTTCTGAGATTCCGGTAGTAAAAGAATGAATCTTCAATAGCATATTTTATTCTTTTCACCCCTTCATATAATTTAAGCTAAATCTTCAGCGATTTCAGTAAACTAAAAAACCTTGTAGAGCTTTTTGATAAAAGTTAGAGTTTTAAAAGCAGTTCTGAAGCCTATAGTCGTATAGAACGCAGGGGCTCCGGTTGGATTTTTATCGTCCACACTTAGCTCTATCAGCTTGGCGCCTTTCGAAATAAGCCATTTCACAGCTTCTAGAATGAGAGTTGTCCCTATTTTCCTTCTTCTATATGGCTTTAATACTCCTATGGAGCTGATGAAGCCACGTTTAGGCCTATTTCCAGAGGGCTTATCACTTATAGTCGCTATTACGTAACCCACGGGGATGTCGTTAAACCATGCAATAACCACGTAGTCTTCGTAACCTTCATCTTCAAACCAAGCTCTTGTCTCCTCAAGGGTCTCAGGTCTAAAGTCAAAATGCTCTTGGAATGCTTTATTGTGAATGGAGCTCAGGACTTTGAGGTCCTCATTATCCTTGAGTGGATTAACTATTCTAAGTTCAACTTCCCTACAAGTTCTTATATTGTTTGGTATTTCTTCTGGCTTAAGCCTCATAGTGCTATACGAACGGATTAGCTTGAACTTCATTAAGCGGTAAAGAGAAATGCGTTTTTCCATATTATCTCTGGCTGATGCTTGAACAGCCTTTGCGCTAGCTGACAAAAGCCAAGTAATAGCATGCTTAAGCAATCTTTTATCTACTTCTGACCCCTCGAGTTCAGGTTTTACGGCAAATTGCCATATATATCCCTTCGGAGATTTACGAGCTTTATTAATGGAGGACAAGATGAAGCCCGCCGGCTTCTTAGAGAGGTCTGCAATAAAGAGTCTGCTTTCTCTCCACCAAGGTGTTCTTTTAAACCACTCTACATCTCTTCTATCAAACGGTTCAAAATCCGGCCTATAGTAATGGCCGTAGAAAGTATTGAATAATTCTATCCAAGTACGCTCATCTTGTCCTTCCACGAAAGATCTTATAGAAATAGAGATTTCTGACATCTAATATGCCTCATCAGCTCTTTTACGAAAGAGACGCTAAAATTTTATGCTACACTATTTTTTAGTATTTACGTTAGAAAAATATCGGATAGGTGTTAACATATCTTATAAATACTCAGTTTCTTTGGGAGCGTTTGATTTACATAGAGGCCGTTTCTGCAAGTATGGAAGATCACGTAGATTGGAAGAAAGTGTGAAAATTGCATCTTCTATAGAAAATTTGGATGGTGTAAGCACTACCTATCATCCATCAATTGATGTCGACATTCTTAAGAAGGTTCTTGAGAAATATAATCTCGGTTTTCCATATTTCACGGTTGACTTAAGCAGAGATTCTATATGGTTAAATAATTCGCTTACATCTCCAAATCCAAAAATAAGAAAAACTGCGGTGGAGCGCATAAAAAATTGTATTGATGCAACATTGAAGATGGGAGGTTCCCTAGTTAATGTTTGTCCCATGGGAGGCGGATTAAAAGAGGTATGCTCCTATAATTCAGAATGTAAAGATCTCGATAGAATATAAAAGGAGAGAGCCAAGGGAGAAACATCTATGTAAGTGACGTTGGAAAGACGCTTTATCTCTGCAAGCTGAAAAACCTAGGCATAACTGTAGACTTTGGGCATTCGCTTTTGGCCGGAGAAAACCCGCTGAATCCATATGTATCGCCGCAGAGGCCGGTCGACTATTCAGCGTGCACTTAAACGACAACTTCAAATACTGGAACTGGGATACAATTCTAGCCTCAACAAATTTCTGGAATTTTATTGGAGCATTAATTTGGTTAATTAAGGTTGAATATGAGGGCTGGATATATGGATGTGTATCCATTCAGACTTGACGCCGTTAAAGCCATAAGCCACTGAGTATGCTGAGTACACCACCTATTATGCCAGTTATGCATGCGAGCAGGTAGGGTGTCCAGTTGGCGTTTGTGATGGCGGAGAACAGGAACCATATTAGGCTGACTATTGAGAGCGTGAGGGTTAGGACTCGTTTTTGGGCGATGGCGCATATAGAGACTAATGCCCCAAGCGCTAGCTGCGGTAGGGCGCTGAAGACTAGCAGAAAAATGGCTGCTGAAGCCCTGTAGGTTCCCCAGCCAACCAGCCCCAAGAAAACCCCCGAGAACGCGATTACAAATCCTCCTAAAAGCGGGAAAAAGGTGCTTCCTAAAACCTGCTTCACTCTATTTAACTCTCCTTTACCTTAGGGGTAGTACTGGAGCCTATTAAACATTCCCATGCTAGGAAACGGAAAATTAGCAGATCTAAAGGTCTTACTGGAGAAACCAGAATTGCTACTAAGTCTAACATTGAGCCCCAACCTAAGAGCCGCTAAGGCATGCGGAACATCAAGGAGAATGAATCCCATAAAAACCATAACAGAGATTATTATAAGTGTGGTGGTTGCATTGACTACAATACAAGCTTCCGAGCAACCCACATTAAACTCGAGAAGGTTAAGAGGAAGCTTCTGCCTTAAACAGTCCAACTCTATTTTATTTTAAATAATAGGTTCTTCCCATTTCATGGAGAACATGATCTTCTAAGGGAATGGACTTTCCTCTCTTCATTGGACATGAGTTCTTCCAACCTTTATACTCTAATCTGATATTAACGTCTCTTTTGATGAAGACATTTAATTTCCTGAGGGAAAAAGGAAACGCTGGTTTG
>CAYNMB010000117.1:0-2712 GCA_964398235.1 uncultured Candidatus Bathyarchaeia archaeon
ATGAAAACGAATAGTAAGGCGTTGACTAGAGGACTTATCGTAGGATTGGTTGTTGGGTTAATAGCTGGATACGTCGCTGCGCTGCCACAAATTAGTGAGCTAAGAGAGCGAGTCAACGCCTATCAAAGCAAGATATCTGAATTGGAAGATCAGATAGAGGAGTTGGAGGAGATTATGTCTTCACTTGGCGGGAAAGATAAAACGCATTATGGAGCTACATCCGTTAAGGTGGTTAGTGACCGTTGGGTTGACACTTCTTCGTTAAGGGATTTTGGAGAAAGCGCTACGCGGCTTATGGACGCCCAAACCAACGAGGAGAAGGCTATTGCTGTTTGGCGTTTTATCCAGCAGTGTACCGCCGTGACCGGTACGATCCCCAAGGAACCTGCTTACGGAGTATCTTACGTTGTTGATCCCGTGAAGCTTCTTAACGTGTATGGTGCACACTGGTGTGACGGGTTGTCTCGGATCATGATAATGACTTGGCGTTCCATGGGATATAGAGCGGAAAAATTTTACAAGTGGGGTCATACGCTTGCTGACTGCTGGTGGAGGGATGAGGATGGGGTTGACAGGTGGCATCTCTTCGATGTTTCCCAGCACTGGTTTGTTTACGATCGATCTGGCACTCATATTGCCAGCGCGGATGAAATAATGCTTGATTACAGCCTCATATCGATTCCGTCTAAAACGCCTATTCCCGACATCCCTTCAGGATTTGGGTTATGGAGCTATGTTCACGCAGGCCATCTCAACTGGTCGAATCACAGTATGCTTTTAAACCTTAGGCCGGGTGAATCTTTCACTAGGTTATGGGGCAATATCATATGTCCCTATTATAATGTCTTTTTAGGTCGAAACAGAATAATAAAAGAGAAAGCTAGAGACTTCGAGCATGGTCCATATCCTCTCACTTACGGGAATGGCATACTCGTCTATAAACCTGATCTCTCTAGAAGCTCGTTTAAGAAGAGACTCTTCACAGAGCCGAAGAATCTGGCCACAACTGAGGAGGATGGTAAAAGCCCGGACCTCCATCCCGCAACACCTGGAAAACCTGGCATCGCTATAATTAGGATTAGCTCGCCTTACATAATTTCTGATGCTTGGATAAGTGGGAAATTTGTTCGCAATACTAGAGATGATAAAATAGTAATTTCGATATCTGTAGATGGAGGTAAACATTGGAAAGAGGTTTATCGAGCTGATAAAATAGGTATATTCAATATAGAAAAACATAAGATAGCTACAAAATTTAATCCAGAGGAGAATTACCCCTCTGGACTAATTACTCCTTTCGGGCATTATGAGTATTTGCTTAAGATAAAGATGGAAGCCGCAAGCAAAATCTCGGACTGCGGAATCTACAACTTATCCATTACTACTATTACGCAACATAATATATTCTCTTTACCGCAGCTCTGGCCTGGAAAGAACATTATTACTGTTACCGGAGAAATAGCGCCTGATACAAGCCTGCGAATCACCTACGTCTGGGACGACCGCATGGGTAAAGAGAGAAGAAACGTAGCTATAGTGGAGAACACTCCCTATAAATATGAGATCCTAACTGACGGTGAAAAATGGGAGGATGTTATTTGCAAATCCATCACCATCGAAGCTATACCTAGAATTGGCAAGGGCAACTTTATAGAAGTTAAGGAGAAAGCCCCAAAAGTTTTGAATAACATAACACCCGCAGATGCTTTTCCGACAGAGAAGATAATTGGTTCATCAAGACCAGAACCGCTTAAGACAACGGAAGAGTACATCAATGAACTTCAAGAAGGCATCTCCCAACATGATAGGGTAAAGACGCGTAACGCACTATGGGGCTTAATGGCTTTAGGAAGATCAGCCTATAAAGCCAAAGACGCCATTATCAACGCTATCTACAATGATATAAGCGATGGTTTCTACAACAAGATATACGCATGTCAAGCGCTTTATCAAGTAGCAGGAGACGAAGCGGTACCGACATTAATCAAAATATTAGAGAAGGATCCACAAATCTCATGGGGGGACCTAACTGGCAGATATAATGATGTTACAGTATGGCTTCATACGTGTGCAGCTGCTTCATCAATACTCGCCCATATATCTAATGCAGAAGCGAAAAAGGCAGCTGACCTCATAGCCGACCTCCTAGATCCGGAGAAAGCCGTAGCAAAAATCGGCTTCGCTCCGAGTGATGATAATGTCTGGAGGTGGAGAGAACTCCAATGGGCATTCATAAAGGCTCTGGGAAAACTAGGAAACCCCAAACATGGAGTCATCCTCCGAAAGATACTTCTAGGTAAGGATGAAGATGCCTCAGCCTTAGCTGCAAGAGCTTTAGGAGAAATAGGCGACACAACAGCGGTTCCCGACCTTCTACACATTCTCGAAAAACATGCATATCAGCCTCAAGGATTATATTCTATAGAAAGCTTAGGTAAGCTTGGAAATGCAACTATTGCGCAGAAACTCTACCCCTACCTCAACCACAGTGATGAAGATTACCGCGGCTTTGCCGCTGAAGCCTTAGGAAAACTCGGAAATAAAGACGCAATCCCATATCTTGAAGCATTACTCGAAAAAGAAGCATTCAACTGGGTAAAAGAAACTTGCATGAAAAGCATATCATTACTGAAGAAGAACTAAAAGCAAAAAGAAAGCTACAAAAATAAGCCAAAAACAAACTCAAATAGCCATTCTAATTTTTGGTGCGGG
>CAYNMB010000118.1:0-2699 GCA_964398235.1 uncultured Candidatus Bathyarchaeia archaeon
CCCTCAACCCCGGCAAGAGAGTTTGCAACAGCTAATCCAAAATCATTATGACAGTGGACGCTTAATGGAACTTTTAAAACGCTCTTCAACTCTCTAATGAGTTTTTTCATGGATTTAGGTGTCATTATGCCAACGGTGTCAGGCACATTTATATAGTCTGCTCCAGCGTCCTCAGCGGCCTTACAGACCTTCTTTAAGAAACCGATCTCCGTTCTAGTAGCATCCATTGGAGAAAATTCGCATATGGCTCCATGATCCTTAATATATTCCACTGCATTAATCGTGGCTTCAATTACTCGCTCAGGCGTCATATTCAAAGCATATTTCATCTGTATCTGAGATGTGGATACAAACGTGTGAATGTATTTTACATCGCAGTCTAGGGCTGCGTCAATATCGCCTTTTAATGCTCGCGCCAAAGCACATATATTGGCCCTTAAACCCGCCCTAGCAATTTCCTTTATAGCCCTTCGCTCACCTTGAGATGCTGATGGAAAACCCGCCTCAATCACATCGACGCCAAGCCTATCGAGCTGGAGAGCTATCTCCATTTTCTCTTCAGGCGTCAAGGATACTCCGGGCGCCTGCTCCCCATCCCTGAGAGTCGTATCGAAAATCCGTATGTAATCTGCATTCAATTCTCCATGCACCTCTAAAAAATTGTTTACTATAGTTGTAGTTGCATGATCTCGTTGCCTATTGCCTCACCCATCTCAAAGGTTTTAAGTTTTCCACCTAAATCTGGAACCGATAGCCTTTTCTCTAGGGCCGCTATAACGCCGAGCTCTATTGCCTCAGCAGCCTTTAAGCATGTTGGATCATCATATTTTTCTCCGAGCCATTCAAACATCATTTTTGACGCTAAAATCATTGAGCATGGATTAGCCGTATGCTTGCCGACTCTGGTTGGAGCTGAGCCGTGAACGGGTTCAAAAATTGCGAACTCGTCGCCTATGTTTCCTGCGGGAGCCATGCCTAATCCGCCGACTAGCTGGGCTGCTTCATCGGATAGGATGTCGCCGAACATGTTTGTCGTAACTATCACGTCAAAGTTTTGCGGCTCTTTAATAAGCCTCATTGCAGCTGCATCCACATATTGCTCATTAAATTGGATGTCCGGATATTTCTTAGCGATTTTTCGAAATGTTTCCGCAAATAATCCGCATGTCACGCGCATAACGTTTGCTTTATGGACGGCTGTAACCTTTTTCAATCTATTTCTTCTCCTAGCCATTTCAAACGCTTTTCTAACTATGCGTTCACAGCCTTTTCGCGTTATAACCCTCAAACCTACAGCAACATCCTCCCCGATCTTGAATTCAAAGCCCTTATACAAGCCCTCAGTATTCTCCCTAACGATAACTAGGTCTATATCATCTCTTAGGCATGGAACATTTGGATAAGCCTTTATCGGCCGTATATTTGCATAGAGGTCAAACATCATTCTAAGCCTAACAATCACGTCAGCCGCGGTCTCTCCGACAGGCCCTTTTAAACAAACATGGGACCTCCTTATCTCATTTATGGTTTCCTCTGGTAATGCAACCCCCCTCCTTTCAAGGCAAGCATCGCCAGCCTCAAGCTCAACAAGCTCTAAATTTAATCTAAATTTCTTTTGAACGGCGTTTAAAACAACCTTTGTTGTTTCAGTTAATTCTGGGCCTATTCCATCTCCCGGTATTAAAGCAATCCTATATTTCATCCTTCACCACTCCCCAAAACTTTTATTAAATGCTCAATTAACCCGCCATCTTTAAGGATTTCTAAAATAAAATCTGGAAGCTTATTTGCTAAAATAACCTTATTTTTTGTTTCATCAATTATCTTTCCTTCCTCAAGAATGATTTTTAATGCGTCGCCTTCATCCACTTCATTGAATATTCCGGGAGCCTCGAGGACTGGAAGACCAATATTTATGGCATTTCTATAAAATATTCTTGCAAAGGATTCGGCTACAATACATTTTGTTCCAGCATATTTGAGAGCTATGGGCGCCTGCTCGCGGCTTGAACCGCAACCAAAGTTTCTTCCAGCGACAATTATCGCGCCGTGCTTAGCCTTATCTGGAAAACTTGGGTCGATTCCTTCCATTGCATGTTTAGCCCATTCATTTGGATCAAGCGACGTTAAATATTTGCTTGGAATTATGACATCCGTGTTCACGTTATCTCCAAACTTAATGGCTTTTCCAAAGATGATCATGCTCCACCCTCCAAAAATCTTCTTGGATCAGTTATTTTTCCAGTTATAGCTGAGGCTGCAACCGTTGCTGGCGAGGCTAAGTATATTTCAGCATCTGGACTACCCATTCTTCCAACAAAATTTCTATTAGACGTGCTGACACACACTTCTCCCGAAGCCAGTATCCCCATATGTCCGCCGAAACATGCTCCGCATGTCGGTGGACAAATACATGCCCCAGCCTCAGCGAATATTTCAAGTATGCCCTTCTGAAGAGCTTGGAAGTAGATCTTAGAAGATGCTGGTGTAACAAGCATTCTCACACCTTTCTTGACGCGCCTACCTTTCAGTATTTTCGCCGCAATTTCAAGATCTTCCAGCCGCCCGTTTGTGCATGAGCCTAGAAACGCTTGATTAATTTCTACATCCTCTACCTCTTTAACTGGCTTAACATTATCGACTGAATGTGGGCATGCAACCATTGGTTCAAGATGATCTACATTAAATTCCATGGTTCT
>CAYNMB010000119.1:0-2639 GCA_964398235.1 uncultured Candidatus Bathyarchaeia archaeon
GACTCTCTGAATGTTGTTTGAAGTATTCTGCGAGTATGGATCTTATTGTTTCTTGGATTGTTCCTAGTTTTCTTTTTTGCCGTTCTTTTTCGAGGGCTTTGTGCATTTCTTCTGGGAGGGACATTGTGAATTTTTTAGCCATCTTTTTCCACCTTTAGATTTATTATGGATGGAAAATTATTTATATTCGGGCGCTTCTTTAGACTTCTATGGAGGTAAAAGGAAGTATGTGAATTGTCGTCTGAAAAATTGAATTTTAGAAGAGAGGCTAAGAACTATAGCATCTATAATCTCAATAGGAATCCATTTCCATACGTTGGTGTTCCAGAGGACAATGTGTGGATTTACGCTGACCGGGAAAAAGAATTGAAGATTATCGAGGAAATTATTAGATCCTCAATACAGAATGCTTCATGTCACGCCGTTCTTATTGGGAGCTATGGGAATGGTAAAACGCATACCCTCAAGTACATTAGGCAGCAAATTGAAGCTCAATTGGATGACGCCATAGCCATTTACATTTCAAGTCCAGGAGAACGGGTTCTCTCGCTATATTCCAACTTCATGTACGAGTTTGGTTTTAACAGGCTAGAAAGGTTGGTGTGGCGTTTTCTAGAGTTTGCCAGCGGCGAAAGAAATCTGAGAAGAAAAGTTAACGAAGGCGAGGTTCTGTTGCCTGAAATCCTAGAGATTGGAAAAAGACGGTTATTCAATGAAATAAGGTATCCGGATTTTGCTACAGCCTTTCTGAAATTAACTATGGAGGAGTGTAAGTTTCTCGCTTGGAAATACCTATGCGGGGAACCAATCATTTCGGATTATCGTAGAGAACTTGGGGTGGTAACGCCGATAGATAACGATGAGAAAGCTTTGAGGGCTTTTATGAGTTTAAAACACATACTAAATCTACTAGGAAATAAACTTATATGCTTGTTGATTGATGAGTTCGAATCTATCGAATATCTTCATCCACTATTAAAGCAGAAGATCCTCAATGGAATAAGGCATCTAATAGACCTGAACCCGAGGGGTCTATGCCTAATAATTGGATGTGCACCTGAAGTTTGGGTTGACATCATAAAAGAATACCATGCTTTTTCAGATAGAATTTTCAGGCAAATCGTCCTTAAAGCCCTAAGCAGAGATGATGTACGAGAATTCATATTAGCTTACCTAAAAAGAGCCCGCGACGAGGAGAAAGATCCCCCAAACAAAATTTTCCCCTTCACCGAGGACGCCCTAAGCGAAATCCACAGAACCGCGGAAGGTAATATCCGACGAATACTTATGACCTGCAATCAAGCAATCGATATAGGAGTTGAGAAAGGCGGACCTTTAATAACCCCTAAGCAACTTAGAGAAATGCTTCCAGACCTATTTGAAATCTTGGAAGAATGATCATGAGTGAAGCGTTCGAGATAGAAAGCATAAATAACTTATCCAGAATTGGAAGACTGCAAACCAAACATGGAACCCTAGTAACCCCCGTTTTTTTCCCAGTCCACAGCCTAGGATCAAAGGGGGGCTGGAACACCCCAAGATACTGGGAGAAATTTCCGCAAATAAACACAGCTATGTTTAATGCAGCTCTTCTATCCCTGAATAGACGCGGAATTTTAGGTTCTCTGCTACATATTGGTATTCATCGATTCATAAGGTTCTTCGGCGTTGCATTTGTTGACAGTGGAGGTTTCTTATACCGAAAGTATCGGCTTGCAATAAAACCGGAAAAAATTCTAAGGATCCAAGAGAAGATTGGAGCTGATATAGCCTCCACTCTCGATTACCCAATAGATTGCAAGGTTCTATCTGAGAACGATAAAATCCTCAGAACTATAAATAATGCTAAAATTGCTGTCTCTGAAAAGAAGAATCCGGAAATGCTACTTTATGCAAGTATAAACGGTTACGATCCATTAGTCATCCGTAATGTGATAAAACATCTAAAGAAGCATGGCGGCTTCGACGGCTTCGCAATTGGAAGCTTAATGCCAAAATACAGCAGCTACAGATTTCTCATAGACATGCTTCTCGCAGCAAAGCTAGAAGCTAAAGACATGCCCATCCATGTTTATGGTCTCGGAAGCCCCCTAATAATCCACTTACTGATTTACCTAGGAGTAGACTCTTTCGACTCCTCTTTCTTTATGGTTGCATCCGGCAAGAGAAGCTACGCAATCCCAGGTTTCGGAAGAATAGAATTTAAAAACCTACATAAATACCCAGAGGAAATCCACTGCACATGCCCAATATGTAAAACTACATCACTCCAAGAGCTGAGGAAGAGTCGAAATCTTCTCTCCTTGCATAATCTATGGGTGTTATGGAATGAAATAGAAAAGGTGAAAACCGCTATCAGAGAGGGAAGAGTTGAAAAGTATATGGAAGAACGTCTCTCAAAGGCTAAATGGGCGAAAAAGGCTTTTGAATATGCTAGACGTAAAGTTCGTTTTCGTTTTATAGGTGGCTAAGAGGATGATTAAAAGAAAAACTATGAGACCGGTAACCCTTAGAAGAGTTATAGAAATCTGCAGTTTAGCCCTAAAAAACAGGCATTTAGATGTTAAAATAGTTTCTGAAAAGCTAAATACAAGTCGTTTACGTGCTAAAGAAATTCTTCTAGAAGTTGAAAGAATGGG
>CAYNMB010000120.1:0-2622 GCA_964398235.1 uncultured Candidatus Bathyarchaeia archaeon
TTGCATTTCTCAATTAAATTTCTCACAGTTTCTTTTCTCTCCCAAGGAAAGACAATCCAGCGTCTAGTAACCTTCACATAGTAATCTGGAATAACGGTGCTCCAAGGCTTATAGTAAATGGTTGCAATTTTAATAACATTTGCATGTCTTTTTTCAACATGTTCTCTAACTAGCTTCAGGCTTTTACCAGTATCCGCTACATCATCCATAATAAGCACTTTTCTGCCCTCAACAGGCATTGAAAGAGGTTGTGTTATAACCGGCTCATCTCCAGTCTCAGCAACACCACGATAAAATTCAACACGAATATTGGCTAATTCAACGTTGCCAAGCAGATCCGACATAACCCTAGCTGGCGGCCATCCTCCGCGAGAAACGCCGATAATTACATCAGGAGAAAAGAAATCCTTTTTAATCATGTCGGCTAATGCGAGAAGCATCTCATATATTTCATCCCATGAGGGAACTTCAAAATCTATATCTAACCCCAAGATGCACCCTCAAAAACAAAATTAACGCTAAAAAATATAAAAATTTAAGAAATCACGCTTTGTAAAGAAAGTTGGTTTTAGCGTAAATTCTATGCGAGCTCCTGTAGAGCCCTCAATCTTTTAACTATGTTTGGGTGCGTTGAGAAGAGTTCGGCTATTTGATCCCACAGCGTAACCTTGCGCCTAAGATATTCAGACACTAATTCACGGTCGCCTCTCAAAGTTCTTGCTCTTGAAAGCATAATGGAATCTCTCTCCGCGCTGTCCGGGTCAGATATGAATAAAGCCTTGAAGGAACTTAGACTTCCCACATCACTATGGCGCTTACGTACTCTCCTAGTTGAATGAATAATCTTAACTAGACCTTCCGAAAGCTTTCTTGCCCCATCCTCCACGACTGTTGCACTATGCCTATCAGCGTAATACTCTCTTAACCTACTCAAGTACAGTGTGAAAAGCGTTAGAATCCAGTATACGACTATACTTAATAAACCTACCAACACTAGCAACCCTCCGTTTCCACGCTCGTCTCTGCCGCCTCTATAGTATAATGACGACCACATTAGGGAATAACCAACATAATAGAATAGCGCTGGTAGCAACGAGACGAACATCATTACTTGCATGTCACGGTGTTTTATGTGCCCAATCTCGTGACCTATAACGGCTTCAACCTCCTCCATGTCAAGCGTGCTCAGCAAGCCTGTTGTAACAGCAACTCTATTGCCTGAGAGCGGTGAACCATACGCAAACGCATTCGGTATTGGAATATGCGCTATTCTTATTTCGGGGGTTTTTATGCCGCTTTTCGCGCTTATTCTCTCAACCATCTCATAAAGCTCCGGCTCCTCATCTCTTGAAACCTTTTTAGTACGGTATATTGCGTCAATCATGTAGGGTGCCAGAAGCCACTGTAGAATATTGATGAGGAAGACGAAGACGCCTAAGGTTAAAATATTAAGTGCCCCAAGCAGTGAAAGTATAATAGCTGCAAATAGTGTAGACAACCCTATTATAGCGGCTAAAGTTGCAAGCATTGCAAACTTTAGCTTAAGAACGCTCACCGTTTAGCTCACCCGAAGAAGAAAAAATGTAAAACTTAGATATATCTTTTATCCAAATTCTTTACAGATTTTCAGCCTACTTAATCACCATTTCACAGCCTCATTAACATATCGGTTCTCTTTCTCCTCTTTGAGACTTAAAGCATCTAAGGCTTCATCAATTTTCTCAAAGATTATTCGCTTCAGCCTTTCTGATATGTAGCCATAACGCACTATCTCATCAATCTTTTCAACATCTATTTTCTGAATCCTTCCGTTCGGCCACATACATATATCAGCCTCTAAATCTACGTATCGAACTTTGACTGGGTAAATCTCTATAGGAGTGTTTATGTTAACATAGGTCCCCTTATATTCGCCGTTCTTTGAGAAGTAGGATGTTCTGAAGCTCCATTCACCAATCTTCATGCTTGTAACCGCATAGTCACCCGGTTCCTTCCGGGCTTTAAGCCCATCATAAATGCCCGGCGTTGAAAACACTCTTAGAAGTTTGATTTGCTGATTCTGCTCATCAAACTCTACTATGCGGGCCTCACCTAAACTGTATATTCTTCCATTCACTTTCACATGCTCTATTCCTACTTTCGCTCCCTCATAAGGATATTCGCGCCATATGGTCTCCTTAAAGAGATCTTCAACTTCCTTATATGGGCAACCTTCTCTGAGAAGTCTTTCAGCCATCTCAACCATGTATGCGATTTTTCCTCCGCAAGCCTTATAATAGTGATGCCCATCTAAAGTTGGAACAACTCTGCTTCTAATTTCATCCAGCTTCCTCTTTGAAAGACCGGGAAACTCGACATTTATTCGGATTTTTCTTTGCTGGATGGAGCTTTCCATATCGCTTAGAACATCCCTTATAATTTCAGCTAGGTTCATTTGGTCGTTCTCCTTGCGTTTTGCTTCTATTGGTGAGAAAATTGAGAGCTGCCTTCGAACTATAACATCATCAAGCGTGTCAAGAAGTATTGAAACAAATTTTTCAGTTGCGGTAGCATTGCCAATAATATTAACGCCCTGCTTATCGAATCTGTCGCTTATCTCTATATCTGGCCGATTAAATCCCT
>CAYNMB010000121.1:0-2621 GCA_964398235.1 uncultured Candidatus Bathyarchaeia archaeon
GGGCATTTATATGGACGCCTAAATTTTCTGCATTTGTCGCATCGCCAAATAATTATGTCTCCACAGTTTGGACAAGGAAATGAGGTGGCGTTGGTTCCGGGAGGTATTATTCTATTGCATGATGTGCAAATGGGCATTGTTACATTCTTACTCACGGCAATCTACACCTTCACATGAGAGTTTTATAATATTTTTCACTCTCCCTTATATATTCTTCCTTAAATAAAATTAGATTGCCTAGCCTATGAGACCGCGGAAAACAGCCCCAAATATTATTGGCAAAAACTTTAGAATTCTTCCCTTCTTCCGAAAAGCTTTTAGTATTGAGGTTCCCTGCATATCCATATCGCCTTTTACTGAAATTTCATGTAAAACTTCTTTATCGCCAATTATTGAAAATATTTTATCGAAATCCCTATCTGAAAGAAGGTTTAGGATTTTTCTGGCGAAAAGGGAAACCCTAAATTCTCTTCCAAGAATCGCTTTCCATTCACTCTCATAATTTTTCAAAAAATTTTTTCCTAGAGCATTCAGTTCTATGGCTTTGGAAGCCACCTTGCCAGCTATTGAGGCGCATATGCCGCCTAGGATAACCCCGCCTCCCGATATTGGTTTAACTTGGCCAGCGGCGTCTCCGACGACCAAAAGCCCGTCAGCGTAGGTTCTTTTAATGGGGCCGCATGTGATTATGGAACCCGAATAAAATGCATGGATGCTGATCTTCTCTAGATCTCCAAACCTCTTTTTTATGAAGTTGAAGAGTAAATCTTTCGGTCTAAATTTTCTGCATGCTAAGCCGACCCTGGCGGCTTCATCGCCTAAAGGAATCACCCATGCAAAAAATCCTGGTGCAACTTTGTTGCCAAAATGAACTTCAACGTATTCGGGATCTAATTCAATTCCTGAAATATCAGTCTGCAAGCCCTTCAGGAGTTTATTTGTTTCTAGGGTTTTTAACTCCGTCATTTTCAGTATTCTTGTTGACGAGCCCTCTGCATCTATGAGGAGCTTGGCCTTTACCGGGCTTCCTCCCCTAATGTTTAAAACCCATCTTCCATCTTCATCACGCTTCACCATCTGAACTCTGGATTTCATCCTTATTTCAGAGCCGGTTTTCATGGCCTGCTTGGCGAGAAAACAGTCAAATAATCGGCGGTTGACAACGCATGCCACAGGCTTCTCTCTCTCAATTGTAAAGGATATGCCGGAGGGCGAGAAAAAATGTGCCCCTTTAACTCTATTTTGCACATAATCTCCATAGGGAGATGCATTAATCTCCTTCAATCCCTTTATGCTGAGGAGCCCTGCGCAATGGCATGGTAAACCTATTTGAGGATGCTCCTCAAAAACAATGACCTTTGCCCCCCTCATAGCCGCCTCTCTAGCCGCAATTAATCCCGAAGGTCCAGCTCCAACGACAGCTATGTCAGTTTCTTCAGCGCGCATGGCTTTATCCTTGCTCGTTTTTAGAAAAACATTTGTTTCATGGATATAAAAATTCGGTTGATGTTTCCAAAACTTTAAAATATTGGTAGTCTCATCTATTGAGCGTTTATCTGATTGGAGGATGCGCTTTGGCTAGGGTTGTTCTGTCTCTGAAGATATTTCCGACGGACATAGACATTGACTTAAATTCCCTTAGGGATAAAGTTGTGAAATCTTTGCCCAGCTATGCCTCGGTCTATAAGTTTGAGGAGGAGCCCATAGCATTCGGCCTCGTGGCCCTTATAGCCCACATAGTGCTTCCTGAAGATAGGGCTGGAGCCTTAGATGAGGTTGAGGAATGCGTTAGAAATATAAGTGAGGTAAGCGATATTCAAACCATTATGGTTAGAAGAGCCTAGTCTATTGCGCCAAATTTATATCCAAGACTTGCTCATAAATGAATAAGAGATCCCCAAGCGTGGGGAAGGAACATCAAATATGGCCCGAGAGATTCAATTAAGGGTTGTGGATGCAAAGCAAAGGGACGTTTACAGAGGTATCGCTAGAATAGACCAGAGATCCATGGAGAAAACCGGAGTTTCAGCGGGAGACGTCATCGAAATTATAGGTAAAAGAAGGACGTCTGCAATAGCCTGGCCAGCATACGCTGAGGATCAAGGTAAGGGAATAATAAGAATAGACGGAATAATCCGTAGGAATGCCGGTGTTTCAATAAACGAATATGTTACTGTTCGAAGAGCTGAGGTCATAGACGCTTTGAACATCACCCTAGCTCCAGTCGACATGCGCCTAAACGTTGATGAAGACTTCGTGAACTTCGTGAAAAACAGGCTCTTAGAAAGAACGTTTGTTGAGGGCGACACAACCCTCGTCATGATGCTTGGCCACCCAGTTAGATTCGTTGTTACTAGAACTAGGCCGCACGGCATAGTTAGACTAACCTATGACACTCATCTCACCATTCTCCCAGAACCCGCGCCGGAAGGTAGGGGCCTGCCAAGAATAACCTATGAAGACATAGGTGGACTTAAAGAGGAGATCCAGAGGCTCCGAGAAATGGTTGAGCTACCACTAAGGCATCCGGAAATATTCCAAAGACTTGGAATAGATCCGCCTAAGGGCGTTTTGCTTTATGGTCCTCCTGGTTGTGGTAAGACTTTGTTGGCTAAGGCTGT
>CAYNMB010000122.1:0-2618 GCA_964398235.1 uncultured Candidatus Bathyarchaeia archaeon
GCTGGAAGACGATTTGTTAGGGCTTTTCTAAGTCTTAGGAAGGGTTTGATGGAAAAGCCTGCAAAGCAGGCTATTAAGGAATTTGCGGAAATTTTGAACAATACAGCCGAGAAGATGGAAGAACTCAATAAAAGGTTGGAGAAAGAGGGCGATTAAAATGAAAGCTATAGTTGAGGTAATAAACCTAAAGAAAACCTACATGCTTGGGAAGGTTCCAGTACAAGCATTAAATGGGGTCAATTTGAAAGTTAATGAGGGTGATTTTCTAGCAATCCTTGGGCCCTCTGGAAGCGGAAAATCTACGCTTTTACATTTAATTGGTGCACTTGATAGGCCGACAGAAGGAAAAGTCCTAATAGAAGGCGTGGACATATCAACACTAGATGATGGGCAATTAGCCGATTTAAGACGTAAAATAGGCTTTGTGTTCCAATATTTTAATTTAATTCCAAGACTCACAGCAAGGGAAAATGTTGAACTTCCATTAGCAATAAACGGTCTAGGCAGAAGTGAAAGACGAAAGAAAGCAGAAAAACTCTTGGAAATAGTGGGATTAAAGAATAGAATGAATCACAAACCAACTGAGCTTAGTGGTGGTGAACAACAGAGAGTAGCTATTGCGAGAGCTCTGGCAAATGATCCAAAGCTTCTTTTAATGGATGAACCGACTGGAAATCTGGATTCAAAGACTGGTGAGGAAATAGCAAGGTTGGTAAAGAGATTGAATGAAGAGGAAAACATAACGATAATACTGGTAACACACGATGAATCGATGACAAGGGTAGCCAATAGAATTGCGTACATACGTGATGGTTTAATAATTCGAGAGGAGGAAATGTGAAATGAAGATAAGTGATATATTCTCATATGCTTTTAGTGCAATAAAATTGAGAAAACTTCGCGCAGGACTAACAACTTTAGGAGTAATTATTGGAATAGCCGCTATCGTCGCCTTGCTCTCACTTGCCCAAGGCTTTGAGAGCACCATAACCTACCAGCTTCAGAAGGGATTCTCAACAAACACGCTTACTGTAAGTCCGGGAAGCGGATTTAATCGAATGAACCCTTTTGGTGCCACTTCATCCGATTTCAAATTATTAATAAACGACACCCAACTAATTAATGAAATTGAAAAAGTCAACGCTAGCGTGGCAATAATTCAAAAAACCTGCTACATAAAATTTAACGACACAGAACTCAGTCTCACTGTAACAGGCATAAATTTCACTCAATTCAAAAATATTTACAGTACAACTTTTGTGGCTAAATATGGAGAAATCCCGTCAAATCCAGAAAATGACACCGTTGTAATTGGATACAGACTAAGAGACCCATGGAAAAACGGCACAATTCTTTGCGATGTTGACGAAGAAATAGAGATTACCTGGATCAGTAGGGTAGGGGTCCATCTAGAAAATAAAAGCTATACTGGAAAGGTTGTAGCAGTTCTAGATGAAATTGGCTTTAACTTTGGTGGAGGCCCATCTGATTATGGCGTTTACATTCCAATTTCGCAGGCGCAAAGCTTCTTTGAAACTGACGAATGCAGCATGATAGTTGTTCAGTTAGTAGACGACAGCGAAGAAACAATTGAAGAAGTTTCCAAATCCATAGAGGAATTGTTTGATAACCAAGTTTCTGTCAGCTCTCCAACAGCAATGCTTGACATCATATCATCTGCCTTTTTAACAATAGAGCTTCTGTTAGCTGGAATAGCGGCCATATCACTCTTAGTGGCCGGAATTGGCATAATGAACATTATGATAGTTTCCCTAATGGAAAGAACTAGAGAAATAGGAATATTAAAGGCTCTAGGAATGAAAAATAGAACGGTGCTTCTAATATTTCTGACTGAAACCATAATTATAGGCTTGATAGGCTCAGTGATAGGCATAGTTGTCGGATGGAGCTTAGCATTTATGGCTGGAAGATCAGGAGTACTAAGTGGCATGGCTCCTTTTGGTGTAGGAAGGAGAGCAGGAGCCGTGGGCATAAGCATAATCCCAATGTTAACTCCGACAGTACTGCTTGGAGCACTTGCCTTCGGCATAATGGTAAGCGTGATCTTTGGATTATATCCAGCATGGCGGGCATCAAAACTTAACCCCGTGGAAGCGCTACGATACGAATAAGACCTTAATTGCAAATGAACGGGAGCTTAGATCATGAGCACTGTCACTATGTTAAGAAACAAACTAATCAGATTTAGGCCTTCTCCTATACTTTTGTGCTAGCTGTGACCATGTTTATAGACACAACGGGATATGGGATGATTCTTCCTCTCCTGCCTTTCTATGTAGAAACCTTCCAAGCAGGAGCCGCCGCTCTGGGAATTCTAGCGGCATCATTTTCCATAATGCAATTTATTTTTGCTCCTATATTGGGAAGAATGTCAGATAATGTGGGAAGAAGACCTATTCTTCTACTGTGTATTCTGACCTCCACGGCAAGCTTCATATTCTTTACACTGGCAATTTCCTATTTTCTACTCCTCCTCTCTCGAATAATCGCTGACGTAGCTACAGAAGCTGGAGTAATCCAAGCCTACATCGCCGACAATTTAAACCTCAACCTATCCACAGTATGATGGTAGCCCGGGGGAGATTCGAACTCCCGTC
>CAYNMB010000123.1:0-2593 GCA_964398235.1 uncultured Candidatus Bathyarchaeia archaeon
AAACAATTCTCTTGAAAATGGATTCCGCCTCGCAATAAAAATAACATTCTCATCTTTCTCAATAGTAATAACCTTTTTAACAGCCTTAACCCTAGCCGCCAGAATCGCCGTATAGCCTAAACCTGTACAACAGTCAAGGACAACCCCATATATTTTCCCAAGAGCCCTAATCTTCAGGATCGCATCAGTTTTAGGATCCACAGTATCAGCCCTATGCATACGTATGCCGGAAATTTCAAGATAGGGCCAAGTGTTGGTTCCAACAAGTCTATAAAATTTTCCAGTTTTCTCACTAAAGAATTTTATTTCCTTAATTCGCATTTCTCCAATTTATTAATTTAAGCGTCTTTTCTTAAGGTCTAGAGCTTGTATGTTTCTCCGGGCTTCAGTAAAACAACTTTAATATCTGAGGCTGCTTCAACTTTTCTCCTAAATTCCTCGGGATCAGTGTCCCATCTATGCATTGGAATAACGACCTCAGGATTAATTGCCACGGCTGCTTCAGCCGCCTCAGGATTATCCATAGTGTATGTTCCGCCGCTTGGCAGTAGCGCTAGAGTTATTTTACGCTCCCTTAACTCCCTCATCTCTGGAACGAAGTCCGTATCTCCCGCATGATAAATAGTCTTTCCATCGACTGTTATTAAATAGCCGACTCCAAAGCCCTTAGGATGAAATGGATTTCCAGGAGATCTAAAGCGCCTCACATTATATGCGTGAACCGCCTCAACCGTTATATTGTCTATGCTTATTTTTTCACCCGGCTTAATCGTTTTAACTTCTCCACCAATTCTTGATGCGCAATCAGCCGGCGCAATAACTACAGTATCGTCCTTACGTACCGCTCTAATCTTTGAAACATCACAGTGATCGTAGTGTGAATGGGTTACTAAAACTATGTCAGCCTTATCAACATATTCTCCAGCATATGGATCAATGTAAATGTTTTTACCGTCAACCGTTATCTGAAAACTGGCATGCCCAAGCCACTTAACCACAACATTAACCATTCCTTAACACCCCCATATCACTTTCTAAATCAACATATATTTGTTTTCTAACGGAATTTATCTTTATCTATCCATCAACCCAATGATTTTCATATTTCCTAGAAAAAAGGCTATTAAGCCTTAAAAGCATGATGATCAAGATTTTTAAATTAGGTGTAAACCATGTCCCAAAAAGGAGTTTTTAAGGTTAAAATAGGCTTTGTTCCATCTCACAGAAGTATTTTTGATGAAAAGTGGGCCATTAACATGCGTAAACGCTGCCTCGACGTTTTCTCCAGTATTGAGGGATTAGAAATAATAGTGCCTGACGAAAAAGTAACTAAGAATGGACTTGTTTCAAGCGAGGAAGATGCTGATAAAACAATCTGCTTGTTCAGAGAAAAAGAAATCGATGGAGTGATTATTGGAACAATGACGTTCGGCGAAGAGGTTCCAGCCCTTAAAATCGCAAGCGCTTTTGCCGATAAACCAATCCTATTATTCGGCACCAAAGAACCCCCATTCACACCTGAGGGAAAAAGATTATCAGACTCCTTCTGCGGAACCCTCTCAATTTCCTCTGGACTCCACCGTAGGAAAATCCCCTTCCTATTTGCTGGAATAATTTTTCCGGAGGAAGAGGAGTTCAAAAGGGCTATTGAAAACTTTGTTAGGACGTGTGCAATAGTTAAGGAATTTATAGGCGCGAGAATCGGTCAAGTTGGCCCGCGTCCAAGACCTTTTGAAACATGCGTCTTTAATGAAGCGGCGCTAATAGAAAGGTTTGATCAGACGATTATTCCAGTCCCCCTTTCAGAGATTTTCAATATGGCTAACAGTTTAAGCGACGATGACCCCAGGGTTAAGGAGGTTATTAGAGAAATAGAAATGCAGGCGGATACATCCCTGATTAAGCCTGAAGCTCTACTTAAGCTTGCAAAGCTGGAAGTCGCCTTAAGCAGATTTGCTGAGGAAAACAATTTGTCCGCTATGGCGGTTCAATGCTGGGATGCAATGCAAGACGTTTATGGAACAGCATCATGTCTGCCAATGGCTAGATTAACAGACCGTGGAATAATGACGGCCTGTGAAGTAGATGTCTACGGAGCCTTAACAATGCTGATCCAGTATTTGGCTAGTCTAAAGAAGACGCCGCCCCACTTCATTGACTGGACAATACAGCATCAAGAGAAGGAGAATGTTTTCCTAGCATGGCACTGCGGAAACGCTCCACCCTCATTAGCATGCAAAGGATGCAAAAGATTTGTGAGAGAACACTTCATTATGGAAAACACTAAACCAGGCAAAGCATGTGGAACAATAGAGTTTCAGCTTAAGCCCGGAGTCGTCACAATATGCCGTTTAATTGAATATGATGGAGAATTCAAAATGCTCGTAACCAAAGGTGAAATTAAACAAAGCGCAGACAATATTCGAGGAGCCTGGAGCTGGGTTGAAGTCCCAAACCTAAAGTTCCTTTACAGGGTGCTTGTAGAAGAAGGCTTCATCCACCATGCAAGCATGATACATGGAGATTATACGGAAGCCATAATAGATGCATGCAGACTCCTAGGAATAGAGACAATAGTAGTCTAAAACACCAA
>CAYNMB010000124.1:0-2580 GCA_964398235.1 uncultured Candidatus Bathyarchaeia archaeon
GGTTTGGGTTTGCGGATTCTGCGCGTCGAGCTTCAGTGACCCGCCGTCCGCTTTTAAGCATTTATTTTTAGTCATGTTTTGAAAATTTTCTTCAAATTAATGGGGTTGGAGAAAAATTCTTAATGCTAAAGGTAATCAAATTTATTTTCGGAGGCATAGAAATTAGTATAAAAATTGAGGTTTATTCGGGAGATTTATGTAAGCATGTTTAAGTTAGAGATTAAGAAAGCCGCTGTGGACGGCGTTTTATGGAGTGGTCCTCATGTTTCATTGAGAGCATCATGCAATGCATTATTTCAAATCGCCGATGAGAATTGTTGCGGAGAAAATGGCTACAGAGATTGGATATTTAAGTTTAGAGAGGTAAAATCTATTGAAGATCATGTTAGCGGACATGACACTATTGTTTCTGACGTGTTTGAATGTGGCGGTGTAGAATTAACTAGGGAAATAAGCTTTAATGAAAAAGATCATTCCTCCTTTCACATTAGGCTTTTAATAAGGAATAGACGTAACGAAGCTGTCAGGTTGATTCGGTTAATTCCGATCATAGTGGAAGGATCTGAAAATCTGCTTTTAGGAGAATATGGGGCAAGTAAATGGTCATTATTCACTTCAGCTCGCCATAAGAACGGAGTTCCTTCGACATGCATCCTTGGTAGAGTTGATGCATCATACATGGATGCTTTAAAAAGCACCATCGAAACTAAAGAACGAATTATTGACCCTGCTAAGGAGATTCCATGCACACTCCTCAGTGACGAACTCACCGTGCTAAGGGGAAATGAGGGTAGGGGACCGGGGAGCCTTCTACTCGGATTTCTAACAGCTATGTCTCAATTAGTTACATGCAAAATTTCTATGGATAGCTCCAGAGAATTGTTTGAAAAATTAGAGGTATCCTGCCTAATGGATAGAGTTATATTAGAGCCGGGCGAGGAAAGAGTGGGAGAATGGTTAAGAGTTGATGGAAACGAGAATGTTTTTTCTGCAATTGAGAAGTTTGCGCGTATTAAGGGAAAATTCTCAAATTCATTTCCACTACCAAATCCGCCCTCCGTATATTGCACATGGTACTATTATGGTGGAACAATTACTCAGGAAGATATAATTGAAAATTTAAACGCTATTAAACAACATAAAATTCCCCTAGACGTGTTCCAAATCGATGAAGGGTGGGAGAGAGATATTGGAGACTGGGAGCCGAATGAGAAATTCTCCCTAGGAATGAAATACCTAGCAGATCTAATAAGATCTTATGGAATGCGTCCCGGTATATGGACGTCTCCTTTTATAGTTTCGCCTGAATGCGAAATAGGACGCCGAAACCCAGATTGGCTATTAATGAGGGATGATGGAATCCCTGTAATGTTTAGGATGTTTGGAAAGCGCTATTACGTCCTAGATACCACTCATCCAGAAGTATTAGAGTGGATTGAAAATTTATATAGGAAATTAACCTACGAATGGGGCTACACCTACCACAAAATCGATTTCGCCCGTGCAGTGGTGTTAGATCCGAAAGCAATTTTCCGCGATAAGAAGGCTACTAGAGCAGAGGCGTATAGGAGAGGTTTAGAAGCTGTAAGAAGAGGAGCAGGTTCAGAATCATATATACTCCTATGCGGCGGATTATATGGCGCATCCTCTGGCTTAGTGAATGGACAACGCACTAGCTCAGATGCACGAAGCTGCTGGCCTAAGTCTACGGATCCTAGCGAAATTATTGCACCTCACACTATAAAGCAGAACGTGTTGAGGTATTGGATGAATTATTTATGGCATAACGACCCTGATGCACTAATGGTTCGGAGGAAGAAAGAACCGTTTAGGGGACTTGATTTAAGCCTAGGCTTATTAACTGATGATGAAGCCAAGATTTTTGCACTAAATCAGTATTTCGCCGGGGGCATAATTTGTTTTACTGAGAGGATACAAGAGGTTGACAGAGATAGGCTTGGGCTGTTGCGGCACATTATACCCTCCATTGGGAGATCGGCCGTTCCAAGAGACATGTTTCTAGGAAAGAGGTATCCAAGCATCTACGATGTGGAAGTAAATCCAGTGGTTACCGAGATGGGTAAGTGGCATACGGTTGCTTTCATTAATTGGTCAAATGAATCCTTGAAACCAGCATTTAATTTAGACGAGAATATTGTAGGAGAGTTTTCTAGAAATTATGAAGAATATTTTGTTTCAGAGTTTTGGAGCGGCAATATATGGAATTGCATAAAATATGGAGACCGAATTGAGCTTAAAGAACTGAAAAAACATTCTGCGGCGCTCGTAAAGATTGCTCCTCAAATCGAAAATGAACCAGTATTGCTCTATTCTAACGGTCACTTTTCTATGGGGGGAACGGAAATAACTTTATGGGAATATGAAGGAAATAGATTAAGGGTGGGAATGAAATGGCAATGGGATTATCCAGTGGAGTTTATTATTCAGGCCCCGAAAAACACTAGGTGGACTAGGCAACGTGTTAATAAAAAACCATTTAAAATAGACTATTATCGAGATAAAGGCAAAGTAAGGATACTTTTACAAGGTAGATTCTCTGGAACCATAGAACTTAAACTT
>CAYNMB010000125.1:0-2563 GCA_964398235.1 uncultured Candidatus Bathyarchaeia archaeon
AGGCTTTGCCGATGCCCAGCTGACTGGGGAAAGATAAATTTCGATGGCAAACCTTCCTTCACTGAAACCAATGTTCCCATGTATCTAGGTGTCTATAATATTGGTGTAGAGGGCGTTGAGTTCATTCCGGGTTCAAACTTAGAGGAATGGATTACTCAGGTAGTGAAGGAACGCGATGTAGGCAGATACCAGATAATAGGCGGCGCTAACCCTGAGAGAGTGAAAATTATTATAGAGCCCGTATCACCTAGAATTGGATTAACATTATCCGGCACATATACTTTCACCTACTATATTGGGCTTCCAAAAATTCCTGAAAAAATTCCTAGAAAATATATGCACATGGTGTTCGACCCCTATCCTTGGCCCACCGATGAAGATATTCGTAGATGGGCTTATGCTGGTGTAAATGTGGTTAGGATCCACAATGATTATCATCCTAGCGGCTATTATTGGCATGATGGGGTTTGGCCACCATATGATGAGAAGGGCATGGCGGAGCTGAAACGTGTGATTAATACATGTCATAGATACGGGATAAAAGTTGTACCATACTTCTCCCTGTTTGAATTAAATGCGAAATCAGAGGCATTTGCAGACAACCACATTTATTGGAGAAGAACAATTGATGAGAGAGGCTTGCTTCTAGAGACGTATCCCCCTAGAGCCTACTATGGTTTCGTCATGTGTCTAAGCTCCGGCTTCAAAGACTTTCTAAAAAATTATGTGAGAAAAGTAGTGAAGACGCTAGGCTTTGACGGCGTCTACTATGATCACGCTGATTTCTGGTTCTGCACCAACAAAATCCATAAGAGAGGAATACACTCAACCATTGACGACCTCATCGATTTTCTCGAATATACCCGAGAGCTTGTTGGAGAAAACGGCATAATACTCCTACACCAATCCGGCTGGTTCCCCTGCATGCTCACAGAGAACTATGCTGATGGACACATCATGTTTGAGGACAATGCCCGTTGGACGGAGATTCCGCCGCTTGAAGAATGGCCGCCAAACACTATGCACATTAGATTCAATATCGCGCCTAAGCTGCCGGTTCCCGTTAAAGGCGTTGATAGGGCGGAAGGTTTATGGAATCTATGCTCCAAATGCTCGGTGCTCGGCGCTTTCCCATACTCAAGATTGGGACCAGGCTCCGAGGCTGTTTTAGCCCTGTTTGAGACTTTTAGGGCGTTTGATCTTTCGCAGTTTAAGTTTAGGGATTACACCTTTGGGTTAGTGGAAACCGATAATAAATCGGTTAGAGGCGCAGTATATTTTGATGAAGATAGGGCTATTGTGGTGCTGGCGAATGTTACAGGAAATCATGGAGAAAAATTCAGGTGGAAAATAAAGCTAGAGAGAATAGGGCTGAAATCTTCATGGAAATATCATGTTACAGACAGTTTAGGTAAACATTCATGCATCCTAGAGGGACATGTCATTTCAAAAAATGGGGTTGAAGACTCATTAGACGGATATAGATTTAAGGCATACTACATAGTAAAACACGTAAAAGAAAGAAAACGCGTCCTATATAACACAAGGGCATGGATCGAAAAACATGTCGATGGAAAATTAATTGTGGAGACAAATGGACCGGAGGGGCAGAAGGCGGTTCTAAAGATTTATGCACCGGAAAAACCACAGGAAATAAAGCTGAATTCTAAGATATTGGAGGAAAATGAAGATTGGACATGGGATGAGGAGACTAAAACGGCAACCATAATGTATAGATATTATGATACAAAAGCGAAGGTGATTATTCAGGTAATCTAAAAATTTAGGTTACAGAAAAACAAATCCACTCATGCGAAGAATATATGCCACCTCAATAAAAAAGGGAGAGATGACGGGTTTAAAGAAGCATTTACAGACCAAAAAGATTCTTGACGTTCCCACTATTAACGAGCTCTCTAAGCTCCTGAGGCAGATTGATTCTATCAAATATTCTCTCATAGAATTCAATATATCGCTCAAAGGGGAAACTTCCGGGAATAAAATACCTTACATCTGAGCCAAAGCAGAGCTTCCTGATGCTACTTTCCAGTAATTTACCATCTGGCGCAAACATTTCAGCCCACATTCTCGTCGAGCGATTAATGGCTGTGCCGCCAGACAGATCTGCATAAACATTTTTCCTCGTCCATGAGACTTTCCAGGCTTCTTCCCACCATGGATTTGAGAAATGCGACATTAAAATCTTCATGTCGGGAAAACGTCGGGCAACCACCTCAACCTGAGCTGCACGCATATGCTCCATCCAAACTGGACGCTCTTCACGTCCATTAAAGGCTAGATAACCAGTATGGAAAACAGCGACTACACCCAGCTCTTCAACCTTCTCGTAGAGCGGCCAATAACGTTCATCACCATAAGGCGCGGATGGACGAATAAATTTTATGCCACGGCATCCGGCATCTATACATTCTTCAATTTCTCTCTTTCCAGCCGAATCCATGTCTATGCGGGCGACTGGAATTATGAAATCGTCGCCAAATCTTTTGACAGCTTCTAAGCATTTTTCAAGGGGCTCAATTAGGACTATAGCGTCTATTCCATG
>CAYNMB010000126.1:0-2547 GCA_964398235.1 uncultured Candidatus Bathyarchaeia archaeon
AGTTGTGCCTGAAGGCCCCGCCCAATGCGGCTTCCACACGAATCCCCATGACCTAAACAATTTAGCTGAGACAATAATTGAAGCCTTAAAGAATCCGGAAAACCTTGAGAAAATTGGCAGAAATGGTAGAGAGAGGGCGAAAAAACTTTTCAGCTGGGATAACACGGTTAACAAAACCCTTAAAATCTATGAGAGCCTACTGAGCGAATGAGGTTAACAGAGAATGGCGGTTAATGAGCTGAGGAAAGATTATCTTTTAGACAGATGGGTTGTAATAGCCGCCAAAAGGAAAAGGAGACCCAAAGATTATGCGGAAAGATTTGAAGAAAAAAAGGTTATAGCATGTCCATTCTGCCCCGGAAATGAGCACATGACCCCGCCTGCCTCGCTTGTATATCTGATTAAAGATGGAAAATTGAAGAAAACTAGGGATAAAAATGGGGCTAGATGCAAAGATTGGGTCGTGAGATGCATTCCAAATCTATATCCAGCATTTTCCCCACCATTAGAAAAATCAAATAATGAGGCTGAAACCAGCCGCGGTGCCTTCATATCTATGAAAGCCTATGGCTACCATGAAGTTGTCATTGAATCACCGAATCATGATGAGCATCCCAGCGTAGCTAGAATAGAGCAACTTACCCACGTAATAAACGCTTTGAAGGATAGAACCGCCTATTTCATGCAGAAAAGCTATGTTCAATACGTTTCAATTTTTAGAAATCATGGAGCCGGCGCCGGCGCATCCCTATCTCACGCACACTCCCAAATAATCGCAACTCCAATGACCCCGAAAATAATTGAGGAAGAATCTAATGCCAGCGGAAAATATTATGCGGAGAATGGGAAATGCCTATTCTGCGAAATAATTAGTAAGGAGATGGAGAGCGAGCGCTTCATATGGAGCAACAATAATTTTATTGTTTTCGCCCCATGGGCCTCAATCAATCCCTTTGAGTTCTGGATATTTCCGAAAAAGCATCAGGAAACCATACTTGAAACCACGGAGAATGATGTTAAAAGCCTTGCTGAGGCACTTAGAGTTAGCTTAGGGGGATTAAAGAGATTGTTGAATGATCCGCCATACAATCTCGGATTCCATATGATTCCCAAAAGACATTATCATTGGCATATAGAGGTTTATCCCCGCCTCTCCATATGGGCTGGATTCGAAAAAAGCACTGGGGTATACATTAACACCGTGTCGCCGGAGGAAGCGGCTGAAAGATTAAGGGATTCTTTTAAGGAGGAGGAAAAGAGCATAAAATCCGGTTGAGGCTAGGCTAGCTGTACATGCTCATAACCTTTCTTATTCCATCAGCCGTTATAAAATATCTTTCTCTCCCAAGCTGATCAACGTTTAAGGCGACATAATTTTTATCCACTAAAATTTTTAGATCTCGCTCAATCCTCAATTGCTCTAGTGCAGTCCAGTTTGCTATCTCCTCAATGGTGAGAGCTCTCTCAGGACTGGTGGCTCCAATATTATGAAGCATGCAAAGAAGATAAATTTCATCAGGTATAAAAAACTCGCCGGTTTTCATGTCAACTTCCTCCTTCAAGAGCCCTTCTATAAACATCAACCGTTCTCCTAGCTACCACGTTCCAGCTATAATTTTCATATACCTCCTTTTTAGCATTTTGCACAAGCCATGAAGCATATCCCGGATCAGAGAGAATTTTATTCACTCCCCAAGCTATTGAATCCGGATTTTCAGCATAGGCTAGGAATCCGGTTCGATCATGCTTGATTATTTCAGATAAACCTCCAGTATTACTTGCTACAATCGGAACCCCCGCCGCCATAGCCTCCAATGCAACTATGCCGAAAGGCTCATAGACTGAAGGAATCACAAGGACATCTGAACTCAAAGTTAATTCAATCAAATCCTTATCTGAAAGAAATCCTAGAAACGTTATTTTATGCTGATAGCCGGTTCTAACCGCTAGGCTCCATAGATTCTCCTTCATCCAACCGTCTCCAACTATAACTATTCTAGCATTCGGATGATTTTTAACAATCTTCGGTGTAGCCCAAATAAGATATTCTACACCCTTCTGTGGAGTAAGCCTCCCAATAAAGAGCACTATTCTTTCATTCGGACCTATGCCAAAACGTCTCTTGACGGCTTCACGGTCGACTTTAACTTCGTATTTTGAGGGGTCAATGGCGTTTGGAATAACCTCGATTTTCTCGCTCGGTAGCCTAAAATGCATTTCAAGATCACGTTTGACAGCATTACTCACAGCAATTATCCTTTTAGACTCATAGGTCATCCACCACTCAATTCCATCAATAAGATATGAGTCTGAACTATGAAGACCGCGTGCTCTACCAACTTCAATGCTATGCACCGTTGAAATAAGCGGTGATTTTAAATAATGTTTTGAAGCTATACCGGCTTGAGCTACAAGCCAGTCATGAATATGGATAACATCGAATTTAAAATCCCTGCTTAACACTGCAACTTTTTTCTCCATGAAATGATTGAAAAGGAAAACCCAAACTATGAAGTTCGGATGCCCAAGCTCCACGGGTGTCCGATA
>CAYNMB010000127.1:0-2543 GCA_964398235.1 uncultured Candidatus Bathyarchaeia archaeon
CAGTCGTACAAAAGGAATAGCATGGAGAATATGATTCAAAAAACATCGAGAAAAAATATTGGGAGATTAACTTATTGGAGGCCCACGATCAGTTATTTTGTTTTCAATCATTTTTAGCGTGTTGTTGAGCATTATCATGGTGATCACCCCCTTCTTCTTTTTCTCATTTTCCGATTTTTATATTATGAGAACATTCTTATAAATTTTTCGCATTATGGAAAAATTAAATAATGAGAAAAGTTTATAAGATGCCCCCGCCTTAAATGAAAGTAAGCTTCAAACCAGAGAGGGAGAAAAAATGAGGGAGAGACAATATACAGTTGAAGTTAAGCCGGAAATCAAGGTAGTGGAGGTTAATTTCATCTCTTCAGTAAACTTCAGTTTAATAGAGGATGCGCTAAACAGCCTAAGAAATTACATAGCGGAAGACTACAAAATCAAGCTCATCGGCTACATAAACAAAGAAAGCAACTATCTAAGAGCCTTCATGCTAGCATTATCCCTATTCGACAAGCAGGATAGAATCATAATAAAAAATAAAGCAAGATTCAGCAGATCCGACCGAAGAAAACGCATGCGTAAGGCAAGGGAACTGAGGAAAAAAGGTTATAGTGTAAAACAGATAGCAAACGACCTCGACGTACCCCTCAAAACCGTATATAGATGGCTTAGCAAACAAGTCTAGAATAAATTTGTAAAAAATTACGTTGATTAGATTACTTCACTATTTCATACTCAAATTCCGTTAGCTTCTCCGCCTTTTCAGACAGCACTAGGTAAGTGTCCTCAAATTTCAGGGTTCCAATCCCCGGAATCGCTAGGGGCGCGTGGATAGAGGCTAGAGTCATGTTTTCCATAATCTCATATCGGCGGTGGGGGACAATAATGGTGGTTATTGGATCCTCCTCTATCAGCAACCCCACCCCATGGGTAAAGCCTGTAACATAATATTCTCCATAACCCCTATCTTCAATAAGCCTCCTCAAGAGGTTTTCAACCTCGATCAATCGTTTTCCAGGCTTAAGGTTTTCTTCAGCCATCCTATGCGCCTCCATAAAGGCTTCAAAGGCTTTTCTCCTCTCGCCGCTTAAGCCTCCCAAAAAGACGGTTCTAGTAAGATTGCAGTAATATCCATTATAATCCGCCGCCGAAACCAGCTCCACCGTATCTTCCCGCCCTATCTTAACGGAGCCCCTAGGCTCCGCATGAATCCTAGGTTTAGAACCAGCCGTCACATAGATATGCGGATTCTCAGACCCCCTCTTCATCATCTCGCCCAACGCCTCTGCAGCAACCTCCAGCTCACTTTTCCCAACTTCTACAGCATCTATAGCCTTCCTTAAACCCGCTTCACTTATCTTTGAGGCTTGCTTTATGGCTTCAACTTCCTCAGGCTCCTTAATCATCCTCAACTGCATGATCAAAGCATGCACATCCACAACTTCAACCTGCACGTTTAATCGTTTAAATAATTCAAAGAACAGCACGTACGAGTCTCTTTCAACACTATAGTCGAATCCAACCCTTCGACAGCCTAATTCACGTATCGTTCCACTAACTTTTCTCATGAGCTCCTCGCTTCTCATGTAGGTTTCAACATTCTCTATCCAAGAATTCTCAGCAAATTCCTCGGCTTCATATTTGAAGATGAAAGCCTTCGGCTCTCCTTCAGCCGGTATCAATAGGGCTGGTCTAAGCCATTTTACACCGGAAAAATACGTGAAGGAGGACAATGTCCTAATCATCGCGGCATCTATATCTTTCTCCCTCATCAGTTTCTGAAACTTCTCCACCCTTCTTTCAAGGGTTTTTCGGCTGAACATGAGGGCTCTTCTTCCTCCAAACTTAATTTCAGCAACCCTTTAAGCAGACTGGATGCATGCTGATGGACAAATTTTATTCAATATGCATTCACCGCATTTCGGATTCTTTGCAGTGCATATTCTTCTCCCATGAAATATCAGTAGGTCGGCGAAACGCATCCACTTTTCCTTTGGAACAATCTCCATCAAATCTCTTTCAATTTTATCCGGCTTCTCTTCTTTAGTTAAGCCAAGCCTTCTAGAAACCCTTCTAACATGCGTGTCGACGACTATTCCCTCAACTATTCCAAAAGCATTCTGGAGGACAATGTTAGCTGTTTTCCTAGCAACCCCTGGAAGACTTAATAGATCATTCATTGATTTCGGAACTTCACCGCCATACTTCTCAACCAGAATCTGGCAGGCTTTTTTAATGTTCCTAGCCTTAGCGCGGTAAAAGGTTAGCGATCTAATATGCTGTTCAAGCTCCCCTAAATCAGCATTAGCGTAGTCCTCAGCCGTTCGAAACCTCTTAAATAAATGCTCAGTCACCTTGTTAACGCGCTCATCCGTGGTTTGGGCTGAGAGAACAGTTGCGATAAGAAGTTCTAGGGGAGTATTCCATTTTAAAGCCAATTTAGCATCTGGATGAACCCTCTCCAACAAATCAATTATTTCTAGAACCCTACTCTTTAATTCATATTTCTCAGCACACAACTTGGAACACCGCTATAATTCCAT
>CAYNMB010000128.1:0-2537 GCA_964398235.1 uncultured Candidatus Bathyarchaeia archaeon
TTCATGAATTCTGGATTTCACATTTCTTTTTCTATGCTCTTTTAGTTTACTTTTCGTTAGGAGCTTCATCATTTTATCTCCGATTGAGTCAAATATTGAGGGGAGCTCCCAACCGTCCTGTGAATAAATATGGCGTTTTCCCGCCATTCTGACTAAAATATCAACTTCATATCTACGTCTACCACCTGAAATATCTTTTGTTTTAATTATTGAGCGTATCTCCTCTATTTTTGGAAGAGACTTACGTAAAGCTTTAGCGCATCTCATAAATTTTATTCTAGCTAGCTGCGCCTCAAAGGGATTGTCTTTCGGCAAACCTACTATATATGCGGGGAAACCAGCTTTCTCCGGTTCAGCTAGAAAAGCTACAAAATCTCTGTAGGTTACTATGCCCTGAACCTCATGCATATGATAAACTATGTGGTAGGATCTTCCCTTCGTTATCATTCTTTTTAGTATAGATAGAACTTTTTCTTTGGGATCACATACCAAAACGTTTGAATCCATTAATCCTGAAACTTTGATGTCTAGGTAGCTTGAGGGGGCGCTAACGAATGCTCCTTGTTCCAACCCCTCCTTTGGAAACATTGTTCGTACAATGTGGTTTGAGAGCAAAATCCCGCATAGCGAGCGTGAATCTAGCACAGGCAGATGATCTATACCGTTTTTAAGCATTAAACTGCGGGCAGTCGATACAGATTTTCTCCTATCAATGGTTATCGGTTTTCTAGTCATCACCTTACTTATCCTAATTTGCTTGAGCATTCTCATCGACAAGAAGGCTTGACATAGAGATTGGGTTGTAATAGCTCCTTCTATATTTCCTTCGTTAACGATTGGTAAGGCTCTTAATCTATAGTCGTTCATGAGCTTGGCGGCTTTCTCAACGCTATCATTAGGTGAGAGCTTAGGAATGAAAAACATGAGTGAAGAAGCCTTCATGTAAATGTCGGAAGCCTTCAATATCTCCCTTATTGTGATCATACTAACTTTATCTCCATTCTGGATGAATACTTCATAGGCATTCTTTTGTTGGAGGATGCCTATAACCTCGGATAGAGGCGACGATGATGAAACAATTATGGGTTCAGACTTAAAATCATTCACTCTGGAAGTTTTCAAACTTTTCAAATTAAACCATTTCCTAGCTTATCAAAATATATAGTTACGGGTATTCCTTAATAACTTGTATGGTGCTTAATTCTATTTGATCCAACGTAAAAGTCCATGTATTTCAGCTGGATTATAGGAGGTAGGCTTCCGTAGCGTATCTCCGCATCATTCGGTGACTGTTAAAGTAGTATGCGATTTTTCCAATAGAATTGTTCATCATGATTATCCATTCATCCCTTCTTTCATAGAATTTTGGAATTATTATGTATTCAAGCTTATTGTACAGGTCTTTCAGCTCTTTTCGGCTTCTCTCCCTTTCATTAAGCGATTCATCGGGAGATGGGCCAATAGCCCATCCCGTGACTCCCTCAATGCATCCCTCAACCCACCATCCATCCAAGACGCTGAAGTTTAGCACACCGTTGTGCGCGGCTTTCATACCGCTTGTTCCTGAGGCTTCGAGGGGAGGCAGGGGAGTGTTAAGCCAAACGTCGACTCCAGAGGTGGTTTTAGCAGCTATCTCCATGTTGTAATTCTCAAGATAAACTATTTTGATTTCATCCTTAAGTAACGTTATATAATTGTAGATTTCTTTTATCAGCATCTTGCCTGAAAAATCTTTTGGATGAGCCTTCCCAGCAAACACTAGCTGAAGCTTCCCCGTTTTGTTTATTTCCCGTAATCTCTCTATATCTGAAAAGATTAGGGCGGCTCTTTTATAGGCGGTTGCTCTCCTCGCAAAGCCTATGGTTAAAACGTCGGGGTCCATTTTTATTCCCGTTTTTTCCGCTATGAATTCAAATAAATGCTTCTTCGCTTTCATGTGAGCCATCCAAATCTCTTCGTCAGGTATTACGCCAACCCTCACTAGGAGCTCAGGTTCATTCGCCCATCCGGGAATATATTTGTCAAAGAGCTCTCTGAAGAAGGGTGATGTCCAAGTGTAGGAGTGGACGCCGTTTGTTATCGCCATAATGTGATGTCCGGGAAAGAGCTTTCGGGAATATTCCATGTGAGCCTTAGTGACGCCGTTCGTGTATTTGCTTAAATTTAAGGCTAAGAGGGTCATGTTTAATCGGTCTCGCCCCCCATATTTCTTTAGCTCCTCTATGGGGAAGACCGACCCCAAAAGCCTTTCAACAAGAGTGTAGGGAAACTTGTCAAATGCGGCTTTAACCGGCGTATGAGTGGTGAAAATACAGAGGTTTTTAACCCCATCCACGTCCATATTGTTTCTTTTTAGAAGTTCTAGGGTGAGGAGACTTGAATGACCCTCATTCATGTGATATTTCGCAACGTTGAATCCTAGGGCTTCGAGCATCCGAACCCCGCCGATCCCCAAAACAATTTCCTGTTTCAACCTGTATTTCTCGTCGCCTCCATAAAGAAAGTCAGTTATGCCTCTATCTTCAGGATGATTTCCT
>CAYNMB010000129.1:0-2499 GCA_964398235.1 uncultured Candidatus Bathyarchaeia archaeon
CTAGCCCATAAGAGAATCCGCCAATACTTGAGGGAAAATAGAAAATTGCCCTTCAACCTAAACGGCTTAGCTCTATTCCACTGCGGCCCAGTCGTTAAAAAAGTGGATGATGAATGGACTGTGGTGGCGGCTGGACCTACAACAAGCATGCGCATGGAGCCCTTCGAGCATGAAGTCATAGAGAAGCTCGGCGTTAGGCTCATCATAGGTAAGGGTGGCATGGGAGAAAAAACCAGAAAAGCAATGATGAAGCATGGAGCCGCATACGGAGTCTTCACGGGCGGAGCAGCCGTCCTAGCGGCGAAGCACATTAAAAGGGTTTTGGATGTTAAGTGGATGGATCTAGGCACTCCAGAAGCCGTTTGGACATTCGAGGTTGAAGACTTCGGTCCCCTAATAATTGCGATGGATTCTCATGGAGAAAGCCTTTTTGAGAAAAATCTTAGGGGGATGGAGAAGAGAAAAACACTAATCTTCAGAAAAATTGAAGAGTCTGAAAAATTATAGAACATGCTTCTTTTTCAGCAAAAGGATAAGGAGGATAAACAGTAGTCCAGAATAGGTCATTAAAGTTAAAATTGGAGCGAAGCTGGCTATAAGAAACGCTATGGCTAAAAACAACAAGGCGTATTTCGCATCCAATTTTCCACCCTGCATAGCAAACTTGTAAATGACTTCAGCCAAATATTTAAACGGTTGGAAAGCGGGATTCACATTCCCCACAGCCCTTTCAACCTCCGCTAGAAACGGCGAGAAAGTATAGAGATCCGGAACATTGAAGCCCCATTGCCTAAATTTAGCCGCAACAGACTCGCCCGCCGCTAGGCTCAGATAATAGCATAACATGGCATTACTCTCAATCTTCTCGCCCTTAACAAGCCTAAAAACCCTCGCATAATAGTCGATTCCACCATAGCTGCTAGCCAGCCTACTAACAACATAATAAGCCGCGGTATATAGGACACCCATGCTTCGAGGCCTCACACTTGGAGACCAATATGCTAAAAAGCCAAGACCTCCATCAAATTCCGCCTCCAAATCCTGAACCCTATTTTCAAGATCACGCCTAATCATTTCTACGCCAGTATAATTCAGTCTCCCAGCAACCTCTATGCTAACATACTGCGCCATCCCCTCATGAAACCATAGGAGGGATTGGGGTGAAATACCCGCCCTCCAAAGAAAATGATGAACCAATTCATGCAATGCTATAACTTCTAGGTAACCCTTCACATAACGTGTAAACATGAAATTTATGTGGATGTCACCCATTTTCTGACCTGAGAAGGGCACATAGCCCCCTATAGAGAGAAGGGAGTTAAAGTCTGGAATAAAGAATCTAACGGTTATCTTTTCACCCGCCCCGTCTTCAAAAGTTGTGTTAAAAAGATCAACCAATGTCTTATATGTAGCGTTATATAGATCTAGGATTTCATGGGCATATGCCTCATAGCGTCTAACAGTTTTAAATCTAAAAACGCCGCTCTCAATGGAGATTACATCCGGATTTTTATTTGGAACCTTAAAACCTATCTGAATACGCAGAAGATTCTCCGTCAGGGGGAGACTATCAAAAGATACAAAGCTAGAGTTCAAATATTTTGGCCTATACATGCCGCTGGCTCCAATCGCTACGGCCTCATCCAAATTTATCCTAAAGGATGAGGGAAAAATGACTGAAGCTCTAAAATTGCTTCCTTTAGCGAAACCTATCTGCGGCGAATAAAACATTCCATCAGGTTCAATTATTATGGCGGCTGTTGAAAAGTTAAATTCAACAACCATTTCAAATTGAGAACCGTTGGAGAGGAAGCCGAAGCTTAAAACCTTATAGAAATAATATTGTTCACCCACATATTTCTCGGGATCTTCAAGACTCCATTCATATACTTTTCCATCAACCGTGTAATTGATCCATTTAGAAAATTTTGGAACAAAAACCCATGAAGAACCACTTTTCGCATCACTCACATAAGTAATTTTAACCTTTGTAAAACCATCCTCATCGACGATAAATTGATAATCAAAATCGCCCTCAACAATTTGCTCAGAAGAAATCTTCAGAGCAGAGGATAAGTTTAGGCACATGGATAACATTAACATGAAGAGAATTGAGAAAACCAGCATGAATCTTCTAGATTTAAATCTAAAATACGTGAAAACCATCATTTCATCTCAAAAATATTAGCAAAAAACAGGATATTAACCTTATGTAAATACAATGCCGCAGAAAACAACCATATCAGATACCTTTATATCACCCATATCAGCAAAGTTTATATTGGAAAAGGTATAAACACATTTTTGCAGAAATGCACCTCACCAACAAAAAAGTTGGTGGGGGAAGGGTGAAAGTGAGAGTGCACATACATTCACGCACTCTCACAATGAACACCACGCATAGGCCTCATCGCCAGACAGACGCCGAACCCGAGTAGACCCGACACGCCGACGCCGTCTGGTGGATGGCTCGGCTTGAGCGCCGAAGAAGGGCGCGGC
>CAYNMB010000130.1:0-2454 GCA_964398235.1 uncultured Candidatus Bathyarchaeia archaeon
GTGAGGTTTTGGGATAATTAATTGGCGTTTCAAATCCCAATTTTTTATGTAAATCCCTTACAGAAACTATGGGGATATGAAGAGTGTCCCTTGACATTTCTAGGGATATATACTGTTGCATCTGGAAATCTCCTAGCACTTGGGATATCTCTACATCTGGCGGGTTTTCTCTTAAATAGTCTGAATAAAGTTTTTTGGCATCTTCAACCCTCTGAAGGTCCATCAGAACCTTAACGCAGTTCAGGACCACAACGCGATCATTCGGAGCAAGTTCAAGGGCTTTCGCAAAATAGTTTAGCGCCTGCTGGATATCTCCAGCCTCCCAGCAGATAACGCCAAGATTGTTGTAGGCCGGGCTGAATGTCGGCCAGCGTTCAATAAGCTTCAAAAAAATCGATTTAGCCTCTTCCCTCTCTCCATTTTGAAATTTCCGCTCGGCCTTAAGGTTCATCGAATCAGGTAAATCAGGGCGAATCTCTGTTATCAGTTCCCTGAATTTCAAATTAACATTGGGGTTAGTAAAACTAAAACTTTCAAAATATGAATTCATGAGTATCATATTAAACAAAAAATGTTCAACCGGACGGGTACCACGGTGTTTCTCCAATAAATCCTTCCATGCCCCCTCAAGCAGCCTGCTGAAGGTGGGGCTGACATTTTTGTACTCTACAAGACCGGAATGGGATTGTTCTTTTTGTATTGGTTCATCTAGGGAAAAACACCAACTGTAAGCAATCTCATTTTCCGGGGAAGTCCCCTGTAAGCTAAGAAAAGACCTGCTTACGGGCCACTCTTCCATTCGAATAGTGTTATACTGTTCACTCCGGATCCGGGTAATCAGATCGTAAAAGGTTATTAACCTGCCTGTTTTTGAATCCACATAATGATAGTTCAAATATGCGTCGGACAGATAAATAGGCATTTCTTTGTCAGAAATGTCACAAAATAACGTAGTCACATGACTTAGATTTTTCTCGGAATTGTAAAAGTAGCCATATGTTATGGCAGGAATGCCAAATAGGCGTAATATCATGGCATAAAAAGTTGCCGCTCCTCCACACCAAACGCCCCCTAACTTCTTCGTGAAGATATTAAAAGCAAAAACCGGATCCTCGAATTCAAAAAGCAATTCTTTAACAGACATGTTGGCTACCTTCGAGACCCATTTCCTTAAAATAAAAGCAGCTCCAATTATATTTTTTTTCTCCAATGTGGTCTTCAAGCCCTCATTTTCTTCAAGAATATATGAGATCAAAGATTCGTTGTCATTAATACTTACGGGGTCTTTCTCAGACATTATCGCCGTTCCTTTATTTAACTTAATCATTTTTTATCGTAATCTTGCTACCCCAACCATGCCTCGATAGCCCTCACTCTAGCCTCATCAAAACGAAATTTGTTCTCAATAACTCTCAGGCCCTTGCGTCTCATATCCTCTTTATGTTCTGGATTATTCATAAGCTCTGCAATAACATTTATTGCTTCAGATATTGTATTGACAAGCTGAACGTCGCCGTGGAGGAACTTGTTCCCCTCATGATCAATTGCTATACAGACGCAACCGCACGCCATTGCCTCATATAAGGACATTCCGAACGATTCGCCGTTAAACATCCGGATAGAGGGACTCGGGTAGTTCCAGAAGAGGTAGAAATCGGCTGCTTTCATTCTTTCTGAAACTTCGTATTGATTCCCCTCACATAATAGGATGCTATCCTTACCAAAATACGATTTTAAAGTCGGTAAGTATTCATTTTCTCTGTCGTATCTATCGGGCTGATGGCCTATGGAATTAAGTATCTTCCTTACTACGCCGTCAAAGTTAAAGAGATCATCTCGGATCCAGTTTTCCAGGTAGATGATATTATTGAAGCCTATCGACTTATAATACTGTTCTAATGTGCGGTTATTTATTGCTATCCTGTCCAGGTAATTGAGGCAAAATTTTCGTACTTCTTCGTATTGACTTCCCTCCCGTAGCAGTTCGCTGTGACACCAGTATCTCAAGTTGGCAATCGCTCTCTTATTTGAGATTAAAGTGCGTCCTGTCTTTTTAAAAAACCATGGCAGCAACACATTGAGCCAATTCGTGACTATCACATAATCAAACTTATGGTTTCTGAACACGAAATCGATAGGGGCAATATTAAAATTTATGGCACCCAAGGAAAGCCATCTGAACTGTTTTAAATTCAACCTATCATACTGGTCAAAAATAAATGTAGGGTAACCCATTTCAGCGAGTTTATTAGCAAACTGGGTAAGCATCACTAAGCCACCATTGCCGGCATAGCAACCACGGGCATCGATATGGACGAAGACGGTTTTGCGCCGCTTAGGATCACACTCCAGCAGACTCATCAGCTTTATCCCTGATTTCAAGGATTTTTATCTGTAACTTTTGCCGTCACACATAAGTGCCAACCCCAGTTCTTTTCCATCCAGCGAAACATC
>CAYNMB010000131.1:0-2380 GCA_964398235.1 uncultured Candidatus Bathyarchaeia archaeon
TGAGGATGGCGGAGCTAACAAACGTTGGCGTGAGAAGAACGGCGGGGCTAGGGCTGATAAAATACATGAAACCTGCCAAAAAACCAGAAAATAACAATAATAATATTAAAGAAGAAAACAGCAATTAATCAAAATTTTTAATTACATAGGTTTTGCTCAAATTATTGTCATTTTCCTCAGCATTTTTCCCTCTACCCCTCCCTCCGGGAGGGGTTAACCGCAAGGGCATTGCCACCTCAGGAAAGAAACCTAATTTAAGTTTTCCCACACTTCTTTCGCTGCATGATCTCACTAAACTTATTGAATATTGCCTCGGCTTTGGATCGCATCTCCTCCGGCAGTTCATTTATCTCCACTACTTCATGAATCATGAGATATTCGTTCTCTAGGACATCGCTTAAGATGATTGTGTCCTTAGAGAAAATCTCGTCATAAAATCCGAAAACTCTTGTATAGATAGCTCTCCAACAACATAACCAATAGCTTGGAGAGCTTTTCCAACAGCTTTAATCTTATTTTCAATCTCCTGCTTAAATAGCCTTTTTTTCTTCAGCCTCTTAGAGGCAGAGGGATAAGCCTAGTGAAGATGAGAATTGAGGCTAAGAATTGGTAAGTTATATCATTTGGAAATACATGCGATCATACCATTCGAAGGCTTCCCTTGGTGGAAGTTCCAGTTTCGGCAGACTTCCTCCGGCGTCATCGACTATCTTCTCATATAGCTTTCTACATATTTCTGGACATTCTTCAGCAATGTTTCTCTCAAGATTAGGATCTTCTTTCACCGCATATAATTGAGCCTCTTTTCCTTCCCTATTCGATATATACCAATATTCATCGTCACGGTACATAACGTATTCTGAGAGAGCTGAAGTTACATAGCTTCTTTCAACATTATTTTTCTCCTTCTCCACATATTTCCAGATATTAATGCCATCCACTTTGTGCTCAAAGTTTATTCCAGCCATAGAAGCTAATGTGGTGAATAAGTCGTGATTGTAAACGTAATAATCTATTTTCTCTCCAGCTCCAATTTCTTCTGGATGTCTAATTAAGAGCGGTATATCAACAAGTTCAGGATAGAGTCCCCAAGAAACCTTTCCAGTCAAATTATGCTCGCCTAGTTGATGCCCATGATCGGATATGAAAGCTATAATTGTGTTCCTATGCAAATTTAGTTCATAAACCTTCTGCAGGAAGTAGCCGAACCATTTATCTAAAAGTGTGACCTCACCAGCATAATGAGCTCTCATATGTTTTAGCTCCCTCTCAGTCAAGTAATCTACATATCCATATTTTGGCATTATAACCTCTTTACCCTCATAATCTGGATCATACATTTCTACAAATTCATGCGGCGGATCCCATGGTTCATGAGGGTCAAATGGTTCTAAGACAAGTAAAAATCTTTCAGCATCCCTATTTTCCCTAAGCCATCTAACTCCTTCCCTAAAGGTTTGGGGAGCAAACCAGTCTTCTTCGTTTTTTCGAAATGATACATTTGAAAGATACCGTCTAAGGAACCGTCTTCTTCTTTCAGCAGCCCTGCCTGTAAGCTTTGACGGCATATACTTATCAAGTTCTTCATCGGATACCAGATGGGCGGATCGAAACATATCGTTCTCTTGCCCCCTAATGAAAATCCATTCGAGGAAACCTCTGTTAAAGTTCATACCCGGCTCGAAAAGATGGTAGTTATCGCCTATGAGCGCGGTTCTAAATCCGGAAAGTCTGAAGACTTCGGAGATACTTATATCTTCGTTAGATAGAGGTTCCCAGCCGGGGCGTCTACTGCGAATATCTTTTTTAAGCTCATATTTTTTAAATGGAAATACTCTATTGCCCGTATATATTGCCCTTCTAACAGGTATTGTGGGTAAAGATTCCGGATAAGCCTTTGTGAACATCACACTTTCTTTTGAGAATTTATCTAGATTAGGCGTGTGAATCCATTCATTCCCATAACATCCCACATGATCTTTTCGAAGGGAATCCGCTATAATCAAGATAACATTATATTTTTTACTCATTATATTTAGAGCCCCCTTCCGGAAACCTTTCCTAACAATTCGCTATATAAATTTTTTCGTCCAGTACGCGGCCTGCCCACAAAATTTTTGAGTGGCTTATTCACAACTCAGCGTTATCAACTCATAAGAGCAAATAATTGGGCATTCGTTACATGCCAACACGCATTACTCTTGCACGCGGATCTATATGTTCGTTAATACCTATTGCAATCGCATACAGAGAAAAATATTTATGGGGAGCCAGAGGCATGCCTTAGGTGTACAGTATGTTGATGAACTACATAGTAGGTTCGAATCTTCCATCTTTCGATTTCTTTTTGAAGCCTCTTCACCAAGGGACGGTAACTTTC
>CAYNMB010000132.1:0-2247 GCA_964398235.1 uncultured Candidatus Bathyarchaeia archaeon
TTTCGCGATTAGCTTTAACAAATTTGCTTGGTTCTTTATCTTCCCCTTAACGAAGCTTTTGGCCAATATGAAACCCCTTTCATCCATATATGCCAAGAATTGCTCCCGTCTAGCTCTAACAGATCCCGTCATAACTGTTGGCATTAGTACGGCGTATGGTCTTCCACTATAGGTTGCAAAAATCACTTGAATGTTGCGGTCAACCGCTAAGCTCAGCGCACTCACAGATAAGGCGACGGCTTTACTTGTGCAAATTATGCTTTCCACGTCGTCAGCTAGAAACTCATGTTTCTCTTCACCTTTCTTAACGACAAACCTGTTACGCTTTCTACCTAGAAAAACGCCGAAATCATCAAGAAAAATTTTAGTCAACCTGCTCACTCACCCATAACATATATGGTAGTACATGCAATCCCTCAAACATCGATTTTTATCGGGTTTTCCGGGATCCTTCCTTTCAGCTACGATCTCCATTTTCCTATCACGCTCCTCAATCCACCAGTTTCTTAACTCATCACTGGCAAAGAACAGATCCTTCTTAACAACAATTCTATCATTAACCATGTTCAAATATACGACGCAGCATATGTCAATTGGAACCTCATGCACACTCTCAAAAACAAGCGCGTAGCCAACAGGCGCCAGCCTATGCCAATCCTCAGGTTCACTACCAACCTTCAAATCAAACATTATCGCATGCAAATAATCATAGCAATCAAGACTTAAAAGACCACTTAAACCTAGAAGCTCGCCGGAAATTTTATGCTCAATCAAAAATGGAACAGCAGAAGCCATTAAATCCCGCTCCGAAGCATAAGGCTGCCGAACTTCAACTTCAGCATACCTTGCCTCACAGGCCCTCACAAGAAAATTCCAAACCTTTCTAGCTACAGGTAAAACCTTCTCTGACCTAGCAGATATCTCACTCCACTTTATCTTTTTACACCAGGAATCAAAACTCAAATCCTTACGTTCAATGAAAGCCTGCAAACAATCGCTAACCACCCCATGAAGAAGCTTACCGAGAGCCATCCGAAAATTTATGAAGCCTTTAACCCTCTCAACAAAGCCGAGATACACGTCTCTTCCCGTAGGACAAAATTTGGAGCAGACAGAATACATCGGCAATTTAACGTTCTCATAGAAGGGTTTTAGGGGAGCCATATGCCAATTCCAGCCTCTAAGTTCGGCGGCAACCCCGACCTCACGAGCCATCGGCAAAAGCTTATGGATTAGAAGCTTACGTTCTAAATCGGATAAGAAGTACATAATGCTTCTTCCCCGCAATATTCCGCTTAAAAACTTATAAATTAGGTTTTAATCGGCCAAAAATATTTTTTGGATGTTACTCCTATTCATATAGAATTATTTTAAAAAGCATAAGTTGATAATTAACATCTTTTCACATAAAAGAAGATTTAAATTAAAAATAGAAAATAAAATCATTCGGGGCATTTCACTGATGAAAGCCTTGGTGATCTCGGTTGGAACTGGAACAAGAGCTTCCAGGCAGTCTATTAGAAGCTTAGCTGAGGCTATAGTGAGAAGTATAAGACATCACAATCCAGATAAAACGTATTTGGTAGTAACCAGGGAAAGCATGGAAACAACCGTGCCGGAGATACTGCCAAAAATAAAGCCGATGGATTACGAGCTAATCCAAATAAGCAACCCAGATAACATACAATCCATCTATGAAGAGCTAAGACCAAGAATTAAGGAGATAAGAGAACAATGCGAAAACCTAACAATAGATTATACCTCTGGAACAAAAGCTATGACAGCTGGGCTAGCCGTACTGGCAACCATATTCGGCGCAGACGAGCTAAGCTATATAACAGGCAAGAGAAAAGCTGGAATAGTCCAACCTGGAACGGAGCAAATAGTACCTATAAGACCATACTTCATAGTGGCCGAGCAAAAAATGAGGGAGGCCATACGCTTCTTCAATAGAAATCAGTTCTCAGCAGCGATAACAATTTTAGAGCAGACAAGAAAAACAATAAGAGACCCAAAGATAATTGAGCAGACAACACCGCTACTACAGCTGGCAAAAGCATATGAGCAATGGGACAAATTCCATCATGAAAAAGCCTTCAAAACAATAAAGAAAATAAAAATACCGGAGCTGGCTGGAAACAAGCAGTTTCTAGGGCAACTCATAAGCAACCTTAGAAGAGAAGATGGGAAGTCGGAGCCATATTATGTAGCAGACCTAATAAATAATGCTGAAAGGAGAGCTGAGGA
>CAYNMB010000133.1:0-2203 GCA_964398235.1 uncultured Candidatus Bathyarchaeia archaeon
TCATGGGGCCCTCCGGCAGTGGAAAAACAACGTTCTTCAATATGGTCGGCGCCATCGACCGTCCGACAAGCGGTAGCGTGTTTATTGATGGAGTAGATTTATCGAAGATTTCTTCAAAGGCGATGGCATGGCTTAGATGTAAGAAGATTGGATACATATTCCAAACATTCAATCTAATACCGGTTCTAACCGCCAAAGAGAATGTTGCTTTGCCCATGATATTTCTCGGAGTGCCAAGAGCCGAGCGTGAAAAGAAAGCCATTGAACTTCTAACACTTGTTGGTTTGGGCGATAGAATTGATCACCGGCCTACAGAGCTTAGCGGCGGTCAGCAGCAGCGTGTAGCCATAGCCAGAGCCCTAGCAAATGATCCAACGATCATACTTGCAGATGAGCCTACCGGAAACCTAGACCTAAATACCGGCTTCGCAATAGTTCAGCTGCTTTATCGTTTGAAGGCTGAGCGTGGAACAACCGTTATATGCGCTACCCACGACCTGAAGATGATAGATGTGAGCGATAGAGTGGTCTTCATAAGAGACGGGGCAATCGAGAATATCGAGCAAAGACGTGGACTTATTCTAACGGCTGAAGAACTCGAAGAAGAGTAAAAAGATGGAGGTGTAAAATTTGGCTGAAAAAGAAATTACTGAAAAAATTCAATGTCCATGTGGAAGAATAATAGATAATCCAGATGAATATAAGGTGCTTTATCTAAAACATGAATTGCAGGAGATAGATATTCTCTGCCCAAATGATTCGTGCTACCTTAGAGAACTTGGATATATAAAATTTGAAATTAAAAATGGGAAGGCTGTGTTTAAAGAAGCGTCTTTTTATCCGCCATTCGTAACATGGAATTCTGGGCGGCTTGGCTTCGAGAAGGCTGAAAAAATCTTGAAATCCCATTTGAGAGCAATAGTTAAGAAAGTGGACTGGGAAAGGATAGGTAAAAGCAGAAGCGCTGAAGTTGCCGAAAAAGAAGAAAGTGAATAATTATAGGATATACGTGTTTTACTGAGATTGACTGCAAATTTCACGAATATACTTGTAAGCCCAGCTTAAATCTAGCTCTCCAAGCTTAGCTCTAGTTGGAACCCCATTTTTATCCCATCCCATCATTCCATAGTATAGTTCTATAGCATTTCTTAGACTCTCAGCATCTAAGGCTACATTTGACAGAACGCCATCCCGCTTCGGAGAGAAGAACCTCTCAGGCAGCCAATCATCATTTTTTGTGAAGCCTTCCCTCAAATTAAATATTCTAGCCATTGTGGTGATTCTTTCACCAGCTTTCATGAGATCCCACATTGAGGTTTTCCATCCCGTTACCGCCACAACAATGTCGAGCTTCTGATTATAATCCCACGGCACGAAATCACAGAAAAGTAGACTATTATCTAAAACGCGCCAAGTAACAAAGTATATGAAGGCTCTAACCTTTCTTGGACCTAGATCCTCTAGGGGTATGGGTTCTAGGATGCCTAGGCTTGAAAGAGAATTGAGCGTTGATCCATAGCTTGTAAGCCCAGTGTCATGGAGGTTATGCATGTGATCCGCGCCTGTTGGGGAAACAGCGTATCCCAAACCCAAAGCTCTTTTTAGTCTAGGTTCATGCATGGGTATTTCCTGACCCTTAACATGCATAGCAAACTTGCTTGAACCCCTACCAATAATTTCAGAAGCCCTCTTCACTCCTTCAGCCAATATATTACCTATCCCCTCACGTCGAGCTATTTTCTCAACCATTTTAACCATGGCTTCAGCATTACCGAATCTGAGTTCAAGTCCATCCGTGTCCTCCTTGGTTAAGATGCCATTCTCATAGCATTCCATTGCAAACGCTATCACCACGCCCGTCGATATCACGTCCAGAGAATTTTTATTGCATATTTCATTAGCCTTTGTGACTGCGCCTAAATCATCCACCCCACAATTTGAGCCGAGAGCCGCTAAAGCCTCGTATTCCGGTCCACCATAGGATGGATCAACATTCCAAGGCTCCCCAATTTTAACAATCTTCTTACATCGGATTGGGCAGGCGTAGCAACCTTCCATACCTACACTTATGGTCTTCTTTATGGTTCTTGCATCTAAATTCTCATAACCTGGAAAAACGCCGTCTCTGAAGTTTCTAATGGGCAGGTTTCCGGAGGAGACATATGCGTCAAACATGGCGCCAGTCCCATAGTTATGCAGTCTA
>CAYNMB010000134.1:0-2093 GCA_964398235.1 uncultured Candidatus Bathyarchaeia archaeon
AGGCACTCTAAGTATGTTCTAGCCATAGGCTTTTCGCACATAACATTCACGCCGCTTTTCAGAGCCTCTATGGCTATTGGACTGTGAAACTTCGTTGGAGTGCATATGTCGACGAGATCTAAATCTTCCTTTGAGAGCATCTCGGAGAAGTCTAGATAGGTCTTCAATTCTTCAGCATCCTCTTCCAGTCTTTCAGCTAATTCTATGTTTCCCTCCTCCCTAGCCTTCTCGGCTTTCTCATGATAAAGTTTTTTAACTTTTCTTTCAGCAGTTTTTAGAACTGCTTCTGAAATATCGCATATGGCTACTAAATGGGCTTCAGCAACTTCTAAATATGCTGGAAGATGCGCGCCCTGAAAGATTCCTCCAGATCCAATAACCCCAACTTTAGCTCTTTCCAAAATGAAATATCCTCCCTTTTGCCTCCAATTACACTCTATAGAAGAATCTGGTGGACAATAAAAGCTTTTCATAAAATGGCTCGGTCGGTAATAAGGTTAATTTTATAAGGAAGTGGAGGCTTATTACTATCAAGGTTTAGTACCGGGGGAATGGCATATAAGCTTTGAATATGTTGTTGAAACAGAAGATTTAGCAAAATATTATCAGATGGGACCAGTGACCGTTAAGGCTTTAGATGGAGTTGATCTGAAAGTTAAGCGTGGAGAATACGTATCCGTTATGGGGCCCTCCGGCTCCGGAAAAACAACATTGTTTAACATGATTGGCGGTATTGACCGCCCTACCCGTGGAAGAGTCTTTATTGATGGGGTTGACATCGCTAAGCTAGATGCCTATGAGCTCGCCTGGCTTAGATGCAGAAAAATCGGATATATTTTCCAGACATTTAACCTAATACCGGTTCTAACCGCCATAGAGAACGTTATGCTACCGATGATTTTCGCTGGAGTGGAGCGTGAAGAGCGGATGAGGAGAGCTAGAGAACTACTTGAAACAGTTGGTTTAGGAGATAGATTGAATCATAAGCCGGCTGAGCTTAGCGGCGGTCAGCAGCAGCGTGTAGCCATAGCCAGAGCCCTAGCGAACAATCCATCCATAGTTTTAGCCGATGAGCCTACCGGAAACCTAGATCTGCATACAGGGCTTGAAATCATAACCCTCTTAAGGGAGCTGAACAAGGAGAAAGGCGTGACGGTGATTTCCGCTACCCACGACCTGAAGATGATAGACGTAAGCGACCGAATAATCTATCTACGTGACGGGCGCATAGACCGATACGAGACTAGAGCAGAAGTTTATGTAAGAGTTGAATAAACAACTGCGCCTAAAGAAAGTTAAAAATTTAATTAATGCCAGAATTGTCCCTACTTTAGGTATTTTTCTCTTTATTCTTATTAAATTAGGTATTTATTTAGATGAATATTGAAGTCCCACAAGGTGATGCATATGCCGTTTGGCTACAATGGCAAAATATTGAGGGTTAACCTTTCTGATGAACAAGTAACTGTTGAGACGCCGGAAGAAAAGTTTTACCGAATGTATCTAGGCGGAGAAGGTTTTGTCGCCTACTATCTGCTTAAGGAGCTAAAGCCTAAAGTGGATCCGTTGGGACCGGAAAATAAATTGATATTCGCGGCTGGACCGTTAACTGGTGCGCCGGTACCTGGATGTGGAAGGAACAGCATAGGGGCAAAATCTCCATTAACTGGAGGGTTTGGCGAATCGGAGGTTGGCGGCTTCTGGGGAGCTGAGCTTAAGCGGGCTGGTTTTGATGCAATAATAGTTGAGGGTAAAGCCAGCGACCCGGTTTATCTATGGGTTCATGACGGTGAGGCTGAGATCAGAAGCGCCAAGCATTTATGGGGTAAGGAAACCGGTGAAACCCAGAAAATGATACGTGAAGAGCTTGGTGATAATCTTATTAGGGTGGCTTCCATAGGGCCTGCCGGCGAGAAACTTGTTCGTTTTGCATGCGTCATAGTTGATCTCCGTGATGCGGCTGGGAGATGCGGTTTAGGCGCGGTTATGGGTTCAAAGAACCTTAAGGCGGTGGCTGTTAGGGGAAGAAATAGAATTAAGGTTCATGATCCTGAAAGATTGAGGGAATTAGCTAAGTGGCTGAATCAAAACAT
>CAYNMB010000135.1:0-2090 GCA_964398235.1 uncultured Candidatus Bathyarchaeia archaeon
AGCTCCAAATTTCATCGCTGATCTTTATGATTCTCTCTTTATTATCTTCAATCCAGGATAATGCATACTCTTTTTCTGGGGACATAGTTAATCACAAAATTAAGTAATATGATTGAGGATTTTTAATTATAACTCACTTTTTGATCTAAGATTGATTTCTAGAGTATCTAATTTTTATCTTTCTAGAAATTTTAAATAATTGGAAGAGATTAGGGGAGGAAGCCCTTGATGAATAGGAAGATTAAAATTCTGATTAATCTTAGGCGTAAGCTTAGGGAAGATCTTATTCAGCGCATTAGGGAAGTCTCTGACAAAATTGAGGTTGTTGAAGCGAGTAGCAGGAAGGAAGCGCTTAGAGCTATAGAAGACGCTGACATAGTATTCGGATGGATTGATAGGGAATTATTTTTAGCCGCTAAGAATTTGAAGTGGATTCAAGTTCTTACGGCAGGAGTTAATAGACTCTTGTTTCCAGAGCTTGTGGAATCGCAGGTTTTACTTACAAACGCAAGTGGCATTCACAGAATACCTATCTCTGAAATCGTCATGGCGATGGCTCTAGCTCTAGCGAAGAAGCTGCACAAGTACATTCAATTTAAAAATGAAGGCTTATGGAAAAGGGTTCAGACAGAGGAGCTGGCGGGTAAAACCATGGGGATACTTGGTCTAGGATCCATAGGCATGGAAACGGCTTGGAAAGCTAAATGTTTCGATATGAGGGTTCTAGCCCTTAAAAAGAGGCCGATACGTAGACCCACCTACATAGATGAGGTTTTAGGACCTGAAGATTTGGATTATTTGCTTAGGGAATCAGATTTTCTGGTGATCACCGTTCCTTTAACCGATGAAACTTATCATATGATAGGTGAAAGGGAGCTGCGAATGATGAAGCCAACGGCATACTTAATCAACGTGGCTAGGGGAGCCATTATAGACACTAGGGCGCTGATAAAAGCCCTCAAAGAAGGATGGATAGCTGGGGCAGCCCTAGACGTTTTTGAGGAAGAACCTCTGCCGAAAGATTCGGAGTTATGGAAGCTGGATAATGTGATTATAACACCCCATATTGCAGGCATGAGTATACACTATGATGAAAGAGCTGTTGAAATATTCTGTAAAAACTTGAAGAGATTTTTGGAAAATAAGCCGCTGATTAATTTAGTTGACAAGAAAGTGGGATATTAGCTCAAGTCTCCTAGTTCGCAGTAAGAGTCCACGATTCTGACGGCTACGCCGCGGCTAAGAAAACAAATTTTTATTAATTTTTCTTTACAAGTAATTTTAGTATGGCGAGAGTAGTTGTTGGGGAATGCGTAAAAGAAATCTTTTCCCAGCAGTAATATTTATGCTTATATTGACCAGCATTCTTCCCCTCGTATTCTATGTTAAGGGTAGTAGAGGCATATGGAGCGGGATAGTTTTTATTGAGAGTGATGGAAGGATAAATCCGCCGGATGCGCCGATAGTAACTTTCGACAACATAACTTACTTTATGCTTGACGACATCCACGGTCTTATTCGCATCTGGCGCTCCAACATTATTTTTGATGGGAATGGACATAGGCTTCTTGGAGGCGGGGAATATGAGGATGATTATGGAATCTACTTGCTCAACGCGATCAACGTGACCATTAAAAACTTGGAAATTAGAGGCTTCCTCACGGGAATAGACATCCACTACTCCTCAGGAATCACCCTATTAAATAATCGGGTCTTCAACAATTCTGATGGAATCTACCTAGAATGGTCTTCGAAAAACGTGTTGATCGGCAACTATGTGTTTAACAACACTTACACGGGGATAATTCTCCATGATTCGGATGAGAATGTTATGAGAAATAATAGGATGGAGAATAATGAAGCCAACTTTGGAGTTGTCGGCTACTTCATAGAAAATGATATAGATTCATCCAACACGGTTGATGGGAAGCCAATCTACTTCTGGATGAATGAGGCGGATAGGGCGGTTCCATCGAACGCCGGCTATGTAGCGCTAATAAATTGCACTAGGATAACCGTAAAGTATCTGGAGATTTCAAATAATGCTCAAGGAATAGTCTTAAAGAACACGAGAAACTCAACAATAGTTG
>CAYNMB010000136.1:0-2078 GCA_964398235.1 uncultured Candidatus Bathyarchaeia archaeon
TCTCTCAATTTATATTCATGCAGATTAAAATAAAACATAGGGCTTTGCAAGGATTTATTTCCCCCTGGAAAAATATTTTAGCGGATGATTGAGGCGCTTGAAGGGTGGAATCTGAAGGGGTTAAAGAGGGTTTCAGGAGCCTAATTAGAGAATTCTTTCCCTACGCGAGTTTCCGTCCTTTTCAAGTTGATGCAATAAAGTTTGCCTTCGACACAATGATTAATGGTGAAGTAGGTTTACTTTCTTCTCCCTGCGGAACAGGAAAATCCATTTCAGTTCTAACAGCCTTCTTTGCGGCTAGGGAATTCGACCCCTCAATCAGCAAGCTTTTAGTCCTAACCAGAACTAAAAACCAGCTTGAAATCTATTCACGTGAGCTCAGGAACGTGAAAGAACGTTGCAAAGCCAAGTTTTCCGCCTCAATATTTAAAAGTAAGCGGGATATGTGTCCATTCGCTCTAGAAGATCCTAAATTTAAGGATTTAAGCTATCGGGATTTTCTCCAGTACTGTAGGGGACTTAAAAGCGGCATTTTCGGCGGATCATGCAAATACTATGATAGAACATACAGCGACGGTGGCTGGAGATTAAGTAGGCTCACCCGTAGCGTTGTTGGAAGGATTAGAGAGGTTAGTCCACTCATGCCTGATGAAGTTTACATGCTGTGCCGTAAAGAGGAGTTATGTCCTTATGAAGTTACGAAAATTCTCGCAAAGGATGCAGACATAATTGTTGGGAACTATAACTACGCTCTCATCGAAGCTGTTAGGAATTCGATCCTTAGGAGAGCTGGATTTCGCATTAAGGATGTTAACTGCGTTTTTGATGAGGCACATAGCTTACCCTACTACGCAGCTGGAATACTTTCAGATGAGCTTTCACTTCTGTCCGTTAGAAGGGCGATTGGTGAAGTTGAAAGATTCGAACTGGAGGACTCAGGGATCTTAGAGGGCCTATATGAAACTATGATTGAACTTGGGAAGGCGGTCTATAGGGTTTACGGGCTGGATGCTGAACATATAATTGCGGGAGAGGAGCTAATTGACGCCGTGCTCGAGAAAAGTGGGGTTGAAGCGGAAAGTTTTCCTGAGCTCATTGAGGAGCTTCTGCTTCTGGGTGAGGAGATTAGGCGGAGGAGAGTTGAGGCTGGCGGAAGCCCAATCTCCTATCTTTCACGTTGCGCAACCTTTCTCCTAGACTGGCTTAAAACCGCTGATTCAAGTCGAATCAAATATGTTAGGGTCGAAGAGGGCGGTGATGGAAGAAGAAACGTTAGGCTTGGGATAAAATGTTTAGATCCTTCTCTGGCTACAAGTATCATAAATGAGATGCGTTCAGCCATATTAATGTCCGGAACCCTATGGAACATCGACTACTACATTGATGTTTTGGGCATTGAAAAGGAGAGAAGCAGAAGTCTAGAGCTGCCAAGCCCCTTTCCGCCGGAGAATAGGCTGATTCTCGTCGACATGGCGGTCACAACAAGATTTGAGGAAAGAAATGAAAACCAATGGATTAAGATGTCTGAGCATCTCAGCCAAATAATTCAAGCCGTGAAGGGAAGAGTGGCAGTTTATTTCCCCTCATATGAAATTATGCATGAAATCGCGAAGCGCATTAAGCTCAATATGCCAATAATAATTGAAGAAAAGGAAACAAAAATTGCTGATGTGCTTAATTTCCTTAAGGAAAACAGTCAATGCGTTGCCTTTGGCGTTGCAAGGGGAAAGATAAGCGAAGGAGTTGACATGACAATTAACGGGCGTAGCATGCTGTCAGCAGTAGTAATCGCCGGGTTGCCGTTCCCAAAGAAAACGGAGCTCCAAATGGCTCTCCAAGAATACTTTGAAGAAAGATTTGGGGAGAAAGCCGTCGAATACGCAAGCAACATCCCCTGCCTAAACGCGCTTGCTCAATCCGCAGGCAGGCTTCTACGCAGCCCAAAGGATAGGGGAATAATCGTCATAATGGACAGGCGGGCTGTAGGAAGATTCAAAAACAAGCTTCCTGAGAGCTGGAGAAGAGAAATGAAAGCCCACATGAAAATTGAGAAAATAATTGAAAGAATAAAGGCTTTT
>CAYNMB010000137.1:0-2051 GCA_964398235.1 uncultured Candidatus Bathyarchaeia archaeon
AAACCTTGCTGATAACTTCCCTTATGAACTCTCTATCATTTGCTACGTATCCGTGATTCTCCATTGCCAAAGAAATGTTATATTCCCTAGTAAGGTTGAGACATTGCCTCACATATTCCGCGGTCCTATTAACATAGTCTTTCATGGTGAAGGAATGAATTATCTTCATAAACGCATTTATTCTAACAACGTCGCAGTTTAACTCATATGCTACTTTGCATCCCTTTACGACATATTTTATTTCAGAATCTGCATCCCTAGCGAAATCGTTATCAAGAAGTATTGCGCAAATTTCTATGTTGTTTGAGTTAAGGAACTCTTTTGCTTTAGTTAGAGATTTTTCATCCGCCACATTACCTATAATACTGTTCATATTTCTATCAACGTGGAGCTCTATATGCCTCAAACTAAGCTCTTTTAATCCATCCACTACGCCCCTAAAGCCGTATTTCGGTGTTAAAAATACATCTCTAATAGCCACAAACATGCTTTCCTATCCCATCCTATTTTGGCGCTATAATGTTATAGATAAGAACAGGTAGGTGGATAAAAGTTTTCAGATCTAGTTAGGCAAAAAACATAAACAGGCATGATTATAGACCATAAGACTGACGCCTATTAACGAGCTGGAAGCTGACTTTAACAACCCTCGTATCTTGGATTGCAGATCCAAATAGACCCGGGTTTTTTAGAGTGGTTAAAAGTTATTAGGAGAGTTCAGATCTCAACGCATGCATAATATCGCTTCTTGTCAGGATTCCAAGCAATTTATTCCTATTATTTTTGTCGACGACAAGTAGACGACCAATATTATATGAGTCCATTTTTTCAAGAGCCTCTGCAACAGAGTTCTCCGGGAAGATTGTCACTAGATTTTTTGTGCAGATTTCTCCTATAGAAACTTTATCTCTTTCTTCTTTTGGAATCGGCATTACATCCTGTAGTGTGATTATCCCCATAAGATTTTCTGATTCATCTACCACCGGATAGCCTATATGATGATGTTTTGTGATCTGGTCAAAAAATTCATTAACGGTCATGGATTCTGGCAATGTAACAACATTTCTTGTCATTATTTCCTCTACTTTAATTTCCTCCAGTATATGTATTTCTGCAAGTGTAGGTTTTACGAAAAAGTCCGCGGAGACTAGGGGAGAAAAGCCTTTTTCCCTCATTTCTCGGATTTCTTGCATGGCGCTCTCCCTTTTATAAGTTGATAAGCTAATTAGATGCGCTAATGTTTCCGGCTCTTCACCTATTTCCCTAACGGTTATAGCTTTCTTCTTAACGGCTAAATCAAAGAACTCTTCACCCTTTTTAGTTCTGATAATTACCAGCGACCAATCTTTTAGCGGCACCGCCCTACCAATACTCAAATCGGAAAACTCGCATGTAAAGTCCAAACATGTTTTACATCGATTCATTATGTGAGATCTGATCTCTGAAACCGGGATCTTAACAACCCTATCTTCCGTAGTTACTAAATACTTATCCATTGTTAAGTCAACATCTTTAATCTCATTTGCAGCAATCTTATAATCATGTAAAAGATATTCCAAAAGTTTATCTAGTGAAAAAGCCCAGAGACAGAATAGTCCGATTATTATCCTTAAGCTACCAATAATTCTATGTTGCCATGCCTCAAGTTTTCGAAGAGCCAAGACGTGGCAAGGGACTCCAACAAATGCTATATGAATTTTCCCATACTCGAAAACAGCGCGACCAAATGCTTTAGCCACAGCGGAAGGCGCCATTTTTAGATCTACTGCTGAAAGAGCATCATCTGGAACAAGGTTTATTGAAGGCTTAACTCTGAGGGATGATTTTGAGGAGGCTCTCGAGAAAATTGCGGCGTCAATGATTCCCTGATCTATTGCAAAATTTAACAAGGCGTTTATGACTCCACCGCTTCTTGTCATTTCTCTAATCGCTGGATCAGTAGCCTGTGCAAGAACAATTTTTCTATAATAGCCTAGACTCCCCCTCCTATGAGGGGCATCAGCCACAAATCCTAGCACTTCATAAAGAAGCGCATCACTATGAGGACATAT
>CAYNMB010000138.1:0-2036 GCA_964398235.1 uncultured Candidatus Bathyarchaeia archaeon
AGTCTCCTGATGCGGTATAATTATCTCAGGTCTTAACACCCCAGCCCTAATTTGTGTGGCACCGGACATAGCCGCATGATGCCCATCAAAGCTTTTTAAAATCTCAAATGTTCTACGAGCCATTCTCATTTTACCGAAGCCCTCAGTGATAACTACTGTCAATCCTGCCTCTTCATGTCCGGTTATGCCTACACCAATCTCATAGCCTAAAAACTCTGTCATGTCTCTTGCATCAATTCCGCCTGTAACAACTCCGCTTGCACCTACTTCACGTGCTCTTTCAAGCGCTTTACGTGTAACAAGGGAGCCTCCTACGAGAATCTTGCCCTTATGGTCATTATTTATTTGGTCCTCTGTCAGGACGTCATCTGGCGATTCAGCAATAACTTCAACGTCTCCATGTGTTTCTCCTCCAAATCCAAATATTCCTTGAATAAACGCTGCATTGGTTTCAATAACCGCGCCTTGATTTGGCATGACCTCAACCACTTTACCAGAAATGTACGCTTTAACCTCAACGGGTATTGGGGCTCCTCTCAAGATCACGGTGCCAGTAACTGGGGAGATGCTTTCAATTGTACCTTTGCAAGGAGATTGAACAATCCTTCTCGATAGGCCAAAGAAAGACGAATATTCGGCGATAACCTCCCCATTCTCGACTTCGTCACCCACCTTCTTTTTCATAAATTTCTCGATTTCGTAGGGTTCAATTCCAAGAATATTTGAAGCACGAACTGTAAAGGGATTTCCCGGGAGATAAGTTCTTGCAACTACTGTATCAAAAGAAACTTTTGCTCCTTCCTTGACAAGAACTTCACCCGGGATTGGAAGCCTTCTAACTTTCCTAACAGTAGCAGATCTTTTAATTTCCAATCCAGGAGTGTATGCGTGAATGGATTCTGCAACCTTTTTCTTCATAAACATTCCCCAAGAAAAATTTAAAATCTACTATATATTCTTATCTGCAGAACATCAACGCAGAGATGAGTTCAGTGATTAAATCGGCAGTAAAAAACCTTACTGAATTTCCAAAAAGACTAAACAGAAGAATTAAAACCATAATTGTTAGTACAGGCTTACTAAACTGGAGCCAGCAGCAACTCACCAGACAATATAACCAACTTTATGCTAGAAGTTTGGGCGCGAACTCATTTGAAGTAGGTCTACTAAACAGTCTTAGTAATGCAGCTAGTTCGTTGGCTTCACTTATTGTAGGCTGGCTAATTGAACAAAAAGGCTATAAAAAGGTAGTTCTTTTAGGAATAATTTGCGGCATTACATCTGCAGCTTTATTTGCTTTAGCCTTCAAATGGTGGGTGCTGATACCCGCTTTCATGCTAATGAACATTATCAGAATTATGCCTATTACGGACATGATAATCGTTACGTATACTCCATTTAAGCAAAGGGGTTTGGTGATGGGCTTTTCACGTTCATTTTGGGGGATACTGAACCTATCAGCACCATTATTTGCGGCTTGGATGGTAACGATCTTTGGAGGAATAAAGGCTCAAGGTATTCGCCCACTCTACTATGTTCAGCTGATTCTAATTCTATTCGTTTTCTTCCTAGTAGCTTTGAGATATCCAGGTCGGGAACCCTCTGCAGATAAGGTAGAAAAAGTAAGTACATCTGAGTTTATAAGGTCATTAAAAGGGTTAATCATAAGAAATAAGTCGGCAAAAAAGTGGATAATACTAAGATGTATTTCATTTTTTAGTATGAGTGTAAGTATGCCTTTTATACCTATTTGGATGGTGGAAGAGAAGGGAGCTACGCCTTACATTTTAGGGCTGACAAGCACCGCATCCATAATAGTATCCATGATCGCACCTATTCTTGCGGGAAAACTAACGGACAAATTAGGTCGAAAGAAAGCCTATTACATACTGAGTCCAATCACCTACATAGGTGTAATAATATTAATTTTAGCTCCAACGTCCGAGTATCTAATCCTAAGCGGAATCTTTTCAGGTTTTCAGATGACTAGTTTTATTCCATTCATCACGATGTTTTGGGAATCAGTATCAGCTGAG
>CAYNMB010000139.1:0-1992 GCA_964398235.1 uncultured Candidatus Bathyarchaeia archaeon
CTTCCGGCTGATATGGGCGGCGGATACGAGTAGACGATTACGCCGCATAATTCGTTATTTCGCATAAGCCTGAAGATTTTTCTTACGTTTCCTATTCTATGGCTTCGATAATGATGTTCTGCTAGCTGCTTCCAATCCTCATATGCGCCTTCCTCAATCCGCATTTCTTTTGTGATGCTGCATTCTTCCGCTGGCTTATTAGGATAGTAGCGGACTGTGATTTCTTTTCCGAATCGCTTGTGGATGTGGACGCTAGGCGCTAGGTCTTCAAGTAGGTCTGTGTGGGTTGTTGCGGCTAGGACTGCTCTTCCCAATTTTCGGGCGGTTTTCTGGAGGTTGTAGGCCACTATTTTCGCGGTGTCTCGGTCTAGTGTGGATGCGAACTCATCGAGGATCCACCATTGCGCTTTTGACTCGATTAGCTTCGCGATTTTATATCGGTATTTTTGTCCGTCGCTTAGGTGCTCATAATTGCGTAGAAAGAGGAACGCATCATTTAAGCCTACTAGGCTTAGGAGCCTAAGCGCCTCATCTAGGGTTGAGCCGACTGTTTCGACAATCGGTTTTCCTTCAATCGGCTTTATGTCTGCGATGTTTGCGCATGTGAATCCTGCTTCCCTTAGGTCTCTCTCAAGCGCCTGCAATAATACGCTTTTCCCGCTTCCGCTGTCGCCTGTAATGTAAACAATGTCCCTTGGGCCTATCTTCAGTTCAACATTATCGTATAGGACAAATTTTCTCCATTTATCTAAACCTAGCCCAAACGCTTCAGCCACGCCCACAACTCGCTCAGATGGCTTGGGAGGCGCAGTCTCATAACTAATGTTGACGATGAATTTTCCCGCTTTAACATCATATTTACGGATTAGGCTTCTAATCCTAAAATGCTCTATTCTCAAGGATTAAATTCCCCTTTTTTAGATTTTTAAATTGCTGATTCAGCGTCTAGATGCATAATTAACAAAATTATTCAAGAAACTCTCTTTTGGAGGGAGAAACAAGAAGATTCTTATTTTTCCTTTGCAATTCTTTCCTTACTTTTTGGGTTGTCTAAGAACGGTATATCGTCTATGTTCCCTAAATGTAATGTCATGCTCTAAAAAGATTGTGTCTCTTCCTAAAATAGCATATGGAATTGCATCATACTTAGCGGGGATGTGAACTTTAATATGTTCAAATCTGGTACATGTCTTCATTCCCTTTAAAACTTCTATTCTATCTATCTCACAGAGAAATGTTTTAAAAAGTCCACCGGCTCCGATGGAAATTCGTGTTTCCGGTGGAAATTCAACTTCTAAAATATCCGCTATCTCTTTTGGAAGAAAACTGCATGTTGCCCCAGAGTCAACAAGCGCGATTGTCCTTAAAGATTCGCTCTTATGCTTGATTCTAATATGAACTAAAGGAAGCCGAAATATTTCTTTGAGATGCGGATCATAAAAGGAGAGATATTTACATACAAAAGTTCCTTTTGCTCTTGAAGCCCGTTTATAGGACAAAAAGCAGTCCTTCCTAAAGTAACATCGTGGCATTATCCGGAACTTTCATTATGAAGGGTTCCCTTCGCGGATATTTCTCTTTTGCCAATTTAAAAACTTCCTTTGCTGAATCTCCTTTAAATATTTCCTCATCTACTACTGCTATCCATTTTCCAGATTCCAATTTTTCACTGATGCGCATTATATACTCAAATTCATTACCCAAAATTTACATCACCAACAGCATCATCGTTAATAATCCGTAATATTCGTAACATATTGTTACGTAAAAACTTTTAGGTTTTGAAATCTGAAATTCCCGCTTGATTAAGTCCCCCTATGCTTCTTTTAGGGTAACTGTGAAAAAGCGGATGTTTTGTGTGCCTGCTGGCTGCATGTTGAATTCTATGCCTGCGACGTGGACTGTTGTGGCTGGGAGCTGATAGCGGTCTCCTTCGTCCACCGTGAAGGTTACGGTTTCGTTTGCAGCCATCTTCTGCTGCAAATAATTTAT
>CAYNMB010000140.1:0-1982 GCA_964398235.1 uncultured Candidatus Bathyarchaeia archaeon
CGTTCTTCCCCCAACCTAGCGATGTCTCCGCCTATCGATTCCACAAATTCGCTTAATTCCCCAATGGCGCGCTTAACGTCCTCAATGCTCTTCTCCGCTAGAGGCTCAACCTTAACTATCAATATGTTTCCAGACCTAACCTCATCCTTAATTTTATCTAATTCATCAAGCGAATGTAGCGATAATGCTTTTAAATATATTTTTCCAGCCGTTTTTTGGGCAGTTTCCTGCGTAACCGGCTTCTCTTCTTCCATTTCAGCCTTGTTTCCTTCCTCCCTTCTTTTACCAATTATTCTTTCTATAACTTTCTCTAAATTCGGATTCGTCAATTCTAACCCTCACAAGCATGATTGAATTTAACAATCAAAAATAGTTATTTTAAATCTTAACTCTTTCGTTTCTGAAGAGTCTTTATTGTTTTCCAGAATCCGTCGCCAACGTAATGTAAATTTTTAAGAGCTTTTCCACGTTTAAGAAGTTTAATTTCATCTGAATGTATAAGTGCTTTAGTTACAGAAATCGCTTTTCTATGCTTTTCATCAAGCACGGCAACGGAGTCTCCTTCCCTAAACTGCCCTTCAATTTCAACAATTCCGGGCACCATTACATCAGCACCATTACATATGTGTGGAACCGCACCCATATCCACTATAGCTTTTGGAAGGACGTTGATGAGTGGGCTGAAAGTCAATGCAGGTATGATCGTCCCCTCAACCTTTAATAAGACTGGCTTATCATTTACGATGAATATTTCGCCACGAGAAATTTTAGCAACTTCAATTTTCGGTTTAGATCCAAAAATACCCCTTATTTCATTCCCAAAAATCCTAGAGAACTCCTCCAAGAGATTTTTTACATCCCTCTTTCTTAAAGGATATCTAATGAGGCTCATAAAAATAAGATTTTAGCATAACAAATATAAATTTGCGTTTCTTCAATAGAGATGAAAGGGGCTAAGTCTAGAGAAGGTTGATGAAAATGGTTTCTCAAACGCTTGAGGAAAGTCTTGGAAAAGTAGTGTTAATAAAGCTTAGAGGTGGAAGAAGTATAAGAGGTAGGCTTCAGGGCTTCGATCAACACTTAAATCTGGTTCTAGAGAAGGCGGAGGACGTGACTGATGCAGAAAATGTTAAAGAGCTGGGTTTAATAATAGTTAGAGGAGACAACGTTGTAATGATCTCGCCGCCACCAAGGTGATATTGAAATGACTAAGGGTACACCCTCCTTTGGAAAACGTGGAAGAAAAACACTACATATTAGATGTAGGAGATGCGGCCGCAGGGCGTATCATGTTAGAAAGAAAAGATGCGCGGCCTGCGGATACCCATCTCCAAGAATAAGAAGATATTCTTGGCAAACGAAAAATCTTCAAAGAAAGCGGATAGTATAGTCATTTTTATAGTGGAGAAAAAGATTTAAGTAGCATGTTTCTGGAAAAATAAGGAAGATCGAGAGGATATAGAGGATGGTTGGAATAGCGAGGATAAGATTGGCGAGTACGGATCACAAAAAATTGGATGAAATATGTAGGGAAATAAAAGATATAGCTGAGAAGGCGGGGGTTAAAGTCTCTGGACCAATTCCCTTGCCGACAAGAAAACTAAGGGTTCCAGTATTAAGAACTCCATGCGGCGAAGGGACGAAAACGTGGGATAAGTGGGAGATGCGTATACATAAGCGCCTAATAGATGTTGGGGCTGAGGAACGTGTTATGCGCAGAATCATGCGAATGAGGGTTCCGGAAGAAGTCTACATAAGCATAGAATTGATTTAAGCGAAATTCCGCTTCTATTCCTTTTACCTAATAAAAGCCTGAGATAATAAACCTACTGCAATCATTATCATTACTTTTAGGTGATAACGTGGATAATCGAGAAAGAACTATAGCGGTTTTTGAGCATAGGAAAATAGACCGTTTAATATGGTAGCCGAGATTACATTATTGGTATGAGGTGAATAGGGCGAGAGGGCTCTCTCCCAAA
>CAYNMB010000141.1:0-1978 GCA_964398235.1 uncultured Candidatus Bathyarchaeia archaeon
GAGATCATGCGGAGGTGTAGGAGGAAATGAGCGAAATAGCGGAACAATATATGGGAATTTTTATTCAGGAAGCGAAAGAGCTGCTGGAAACCATAGCTAGCTCCCTCCTAGAACTAGAGAAAAATCCTGAGGAACCTAGAATTCTAAACGAAATTTTCCGCGCTGCTCACACACTTAAGGGTTCTTCAGGAATGATGGGCTTCACAGACCTCCAAAAATTAGCCCACAAAATGGAAGATGTTTTCGATAACATACGTAAGGGTTCAATAACTCCCTCCTCAAACCTGATAGATGTTCTTTTTGAATGCGTAGATGCCATAGAGAGGCGGATAAACCGCCTTGAAAAAGGGGAAAAAGAAGAAGAGGATTTTTCAAGCCTAATAAAAAAGATTGAAGATTGCCTAAAAGAGAACGCCGCCGTGGACAAGGGAAAATCCTTTATCCTTCCAAGCATGGAAGAGCTGAGGACCTTAGTAGATGAGAACTCGCTTAAAAAATGTTTCATCATCACGGTTAAATTAAGCGAGGACTGCATTTTCAAATCTGCGAGAGCTTATATGGTTATTACAGTTCTCAGAGAACTCGGAAAAATATTGAAATGCTTCCCCGAAGTTGAGGAAATCGAGAACGGTAATTTTAATGAATCCTCATTCACGGTTCTTCTTATGACTGATCATGAAGGAGAAGAAATTGAGGAAGCCATAAAAGATGTTCCTGAAGTCAGCGAGGTTGAAGTGAAAGCCCTCAGAAGAAATATACGTCAAATAAAAGCGCCTAAACCCCCTAGGTTCCAAAGTGAAGAAATGCGCTCAAAACCTAAGTTAGAGGTAAATTTCGGTCAGGTTCAGACAATTAAAGTCCATAGGGAAGATTTAGACAAGCTAATGAATCTAGTAGGCGAACTAATAATAAACAAAATTCAGCTGCTGAAGCTATCATCCGAATATAAATTGGACTTTTTAAAAACTAATATAGATAATATTGATAGATTAACTTCTGAACTACAAGACCTAGTTATGCGTATTAGAATGGTTCCAATAGAACATATATTCAACCGTTTCCCCCGTCTTGTAAGAGATCTCTCAAAGAAAATGGGGAAGAAAGTTAACTTCATAATGGAGGGGAAGGAGATCGAGGTTGATCGAACGGTTCTTGAAGAGATCGGTGAGCCAATACTTCATCTTCTGCGAAATGCAGTTGATCATGGAATTGAGCCTCCGGAACGAAGAAAGGAGGCGGGTAAGCCTCCGGAGGGAACCATTAAGCTAATCGCTGAGAGAAGAAAAGACCATATTTTGATCATAGTGGAGGATGATGGTGCAGGAATAGATCCAGAGAAGGTGAAAAGAAAAGCTTTAGAAAAGGGCTTAATTAGTGCGAAGGAAGCCGATGCAATGACTGCCCAGCAGCTCATTAACCTCATCTTTCTACCCGGCTTTTCAACTGCGGAAAAAATAACGGAAACCTCGGGGAGAGGGGTAGGCATGGATGTGGTGAAAACGAAGATAGAGTCGCTAGGAGGCTCCGTCAATATAGAGACAGCCGTCGGAAAAGGAACAAAAGTTACCCTAACATTGCCGCTTACACTAGCAATAGTTAAAGCAATGCTGATAGAAGCTGCAGGTCAGACGTATGCAATTCCATTAAGTCTGATTGATGAGGTAATAGCCCTCAAAGAGGCTGAAATAAGAAAAATCGGAAATATACAGGCGATAAATCTCCGAGGTAAAGTGTTACCCATCTTCCATCTCCGAAAATTACTTGGATATCCGGAGCACAAAAAAGAAAAATATGATGCACTCATCATAAACAAGAACTCATCATGCTTCGGGCTGATAGTGGATTCAATTTTAGGAATGCAGGAGATAGTTATTAAGACGCTGGATGAAAGCTTAAAAAAGATTAGAGGAATTGCAGGGGTAACCATCTTAGGAAACGGCAAAGTAACTCTAATTTTAGATCCCATAACTCTAATAAA
>CAYNMB010000142.1:0-1935 GCA_964398235.1 uncultured Candidatus Bathyarchaeia archaeon
GGTAAGCGGATTGTTTTTGTGAAAAAGGGTGAGGTTTCAGTTGAAGATTTTAAGTTAAGGCAGCTGAAGAGCGATGAAGTTTTAATCGAGACTGTTAGCACTCTCATCAGCCCCGGAACTGAAACGGCTTTTTTGATGGCTTTACCGAATACTCGAGGCGTTTTTCCCCAATACCCCGGATACTCGAATGCAGGCGTCGTTGTTGCTACTGGAAGCAACGTGTCTGAATTTAAGGTTGGAGATAGAGTTGCGTCGCAAAGAAATCATGCGAGCTACGTGATTGCTCCTGAAAGCAGAGTGTTGCATATTCCGGAAAGCGTTTCTTTTGATGAGGCGGCGTTTTTCGCCCTTAGCTCAATAGCCCTACAGGGGGTTAGGAAAGCCGATATTGAGTTAGGTGAATCCGTCGTCGTGGTGGGGCAGGGGCTTGTAGGTCAGCTAGCGCTTCAACTTGCGAAATTAAGTGGAGGAATGCCCGTTATCGGAGTCGACCTATACGATTTTAGGCTTAAAGTATCCTTGGAGAATGGAGCCGATTATGTGCTTAATCCATCAAAGGTGGATTTGGAGAAGGAAGTTAGGGAAATCACCGGTGGAAAAGGCGCCGATGTTGTTATTGAGGCTACTGGAAATCCCCAGGCGATTCCAACCGCTTTGAAGCTGGCGGCTGAGTATGGGCGGGTGGTTATTTTAGGTAGCCCTAGGGGATCATGTGAAGTGAATTTCTATCCTGAGGTTCATAAAAAGGGTCTATGGATTATAGGGGCGCATGCAAGTAGAAGACCTAGATTTGAGTCGCGTCATGGTTGGTGGACCGTGAAAGACGATAATCGGTTGGTGTTAAAGCTTATTGAGAAGGGATTGCTTAAAGTTAAGAATTTAATAACGTTGAAAATGAGTTTTAAAGAGGCGAAAGATGCATATAGGAAGCTGATGGAAGAAAAGGATAAGGTTCTAGGGATAATTTTAGATTGGAAAGCCGTTGAGTGACGCTTCCTATTTCAGGTTAGTGAGCTGTCTTGGATTATCCGTAGCGGCCGATTTTGTGACCGTATTTTCCAACCAATGGAACAAATGCAACTCCCCCAAGATTCTCCTCAACTATCTTTCCATCTATTTTTCTCACCCGCATTAGAACTTGATAGAATCCCACTTCGCCAACCGGTATAACCATAACTCCGCCAGGCTTCAGTTGTCTTTTAAGCGGCTCTGGAATTGATGGTGCAGCCGCTGTGACAAGTATTCTGTCGTAGGGGGCTTCCTCCTCATATCCCTCGGAACCATCTTTACAGATAACTGTAACCCTATCCTCATAGCCTGCTTTAGCAATGTTTCTTTTAGCAAACTCCGCCAGACTCGGCAATATCTCTATAGTGTAGACGTGGCCCCACTTCTCCCTTGGCATATCGCTTGGCGCAACGATTTCAGCCACCGTGCAGGCATGCCAACCCGAGCCGGCGCCAACCTCCAGAACCTTTTGTCCAACCTCAAGCTCCAATGCCTCATTCATTATTGAAACCATGTTTCGCCGAGCTAACCCTTCAAGAGGGGTTAGCTCTGTGGCGCAGAAACAGTTTGCCCCCCGCCTATAGGTAATGGGGTGTCAATCGCGGCGTAGGATTTCTGGCTTTCGGGAACAAAATGCTCCCTTGGAACAAGCCTCATGGCCCTAATAACCCTAGGCGACTTAAGTATCCCTGATCTTATCAACCTTTGAATAAGCTCCTCCCATCTTTCCTCCAACCTTATCTCCCCCAAATAAGCAAATAAACAATCCTCATCTAAGAATTAAAATGTTAAGAGCACCTATAAATGCGCGGGATGCCGAGAAATCTAAATAAACATCAATATTTAAAGAAATATAATGCTGGAACCATGCGGCCGTCGTCTAGTCCGGTCTAGGACCCCGGCCCCCCGCGCCGGCGACCCGGGTTC
>CAYNMB010000143.1:0-1876 GCA_964398235.1 uncultured Candidatus Bathyarchaeia archaeon
TAAACTATCTTCTAGAATCTACTTTAGGGATAGGACATGTAAACTTCCTAGGAGACCCTAATCTTGCCTTAATGTCGGTGATATTGGTTGATATATGGCAATGGACGTCTTTCATGTTCCTAATATTCCTTGCAGGATTATTCTCTTTACCAATTGAAGTTACTGAAGCAGCCTTGATAGATGGGGCTAGCGGGCTGCCTATGTTCCGTTACGTAACACTGCCTTTGATCAGACCACTACTCACCCTAGCTCTCATATTTAGAACAATGGACGTTGTAAAGCTTTTCGACATAGTTTACGTCATGACTCGAGGTGGCCCGGGATCTGCTACTGACACCCTAACACTCTATGCATTTAGGCAGGGATTAGTTTACTTCCAGATGGGAACAGCTTCCGCATTATCCTTTATAATAGCCATTATAATCACGATTATAACGATGATATTCTTCCGCCTGCTTGGGAGGGAGTTAGCATGAGGATTAAAAGGTTACTAAGCTATGTAGTATTGATTATCGCGTCCATAGTGACTTTATTCCCTCTATACTGGATGATTTCGCTTTCATTCCAACCTTCAATTTTAGCATGGAGCTATCCTCCGTCATTTATTTTTGTTCCAACACTGGAAAATTACGTGATGGTTTTCGTGGAGAGGGGGTTTGCACGATGGTTACTAAACAGCATTATTGTTACGTCGGGGGCTACAGCCCTCTCCATCATACTTGGCTCGCTAGCGGCTTATGCTCTAGCGAGATTCAATATAAGGGGGGCGAACAATATTGCCATGTGGATACTTAGTATCAGGATGTTCCCGCCAATCACCGTAATACTACCCCTTTACGTGCTATACTCTCAGTGGGGTTTATTCGACACTCACATAGGTTTGATCCTAGCTCATTGTATACTATTATTGCCTTATGCTGTGTGGATGTTATACGGCTTCTTCAAAGAAGTGCCTAAAGAATTGGATGAGGCGGCTGAGATTGATGGCGCATCGAAAATGTCCATACTCTTCAGAGTGATAATCCCGGTTAGCAGATCTGGCATAGCCGCCACGGCGATACTTTGCGCGATTTTCAGCTGGAACGATTTCATATTTGCTTTCTCATTAACGTCAAATGTTGCAAAAACCTTGATGGTGCCTATTTCTGGTTTCCTCGGCGATTACGTCTGGGAATGGTCGGCATTTTATGCTGCAGGAACTGTAGCAGTAGTACCTATGATTGTGCTGGGAATTGCCGCTCAGAAGTATCTTGCGAGAGGTATGACCTTCGGCGTTCTCAAGGGATCATAAATAACTCTCCTCCTGCACAGTACCCGATATGGAAATTGCGTTGTTTTCCAGCATAAGGCTGGCTAAGTTTGTTTCATCGCAATGATCAGGAAGGTTACGGTCTTACTTCACGTTAGGAGGATAATTTAGTAAAGATAATGTATATCGCTGATCAAGACGCTCGACTTATGCCTTCACGTCTTTAACTTGTTTAGGGGACGTTGAATAGGAGTATTTTGTTCTACTTGAGCTTCTCTGGTTAGGGGCTTGTGAGAGAAGAGGAAAGGTTTGCTCCAAGGGTAGATTTTGTAGTTTAGATTTTTATTGTCCCATGGGAAGTGGTTTTATTTGGTTGAAATAGTATGGAAGATAGAGCGAGAAAGCTTATCGAGGAATTTGGGCTCGATTACTTGCCGGAAGAGTTTAAGGCCGTCGTAGATGAAGGGCATATGTACGTGAGTAGGGGGATATTGTTTGCGTGTAGAACTTCAGAAGATATTAGAAGAATTAAGGAGGTTAGGGATTTTTATGCTCTTACTGGGATAATGCCTTCTCATGAGAAGATTCATCTCGGAACGTTGGCGGTCGTGGAGTCTATGAAAGCTT
>CAYNMB010000144.1:0-1739 GCA_964398235.1 uncultured Candidatus Bathyarchaeia archaeon
TTAAGATCCCCGTGTTTCAAAAAGCCCCTGTAAAATGCGTGATAAGTGCTCCCTGAAATCCACCTAATTGTTCTCCTGAAGCCAAAATATTTCTCAACAGATTTCTGATCAAACCTAGGCAGATTAAAATTAAGCCACCTAACAATCTTATAAACATCAATGTGGTGAAGACTGGAAAAGACATCTTCAAAATCCAAACCATAGAGACGGCCTCTCTCAATAGTATATCCGAGATCGAACCTAGAACCATTATAAGTTAAAAGACGGAATCCCTTGAAAAGCGGCATCAGCCTATGAAGTAAGTTAAGCATAACGTTCTCTAACTTTGGTTCGCCTATGACGGAAAGCGACAGGAAACCTAAACCATCAAATGGGGCGACAAGTGAAAAATTAACTATGGGATCCTCAAAATTATAGGGAAAGCCATTAGGGCTAAAGGTCTCAATATCAAACGCCAAAACTCCGCATAAACCTATCTCAGGAAAATTCTCCAATAGCCTAGAAAAATGTAGATTTCCTTCATCATTACGGAAAGCTGGAGAGGTCGCCATCACTTCGCCTCCAACACCTTATGGAAACAAAATGCTATTATAACCGAACACTATACTAATATTACTCGAGCAAAACTTCAACAGAATAGAGCATTACACTATTAAAATGAATAAAGTGAAGCGATTAAAATGGCGATTGAAGGTATAAAGATGCCTGATTACCGGTCAGCTCTCTCAACCAAAAACAGCCGCAAAGTTATCGAGGCAATTGCTAGGTTAGGGGGAGTAGCCTCATTCTCCGAGATACAAGCTACCTCAAATGTTAGAGGTTCGGTTCTAACCCATCATTTAAACAGGCTTCAACGCTTCCACATAATCGAGAAGGAAGCTAAAGGAACTTACAAGCTAACCTACAAAACTCCCCTATGCCTTATATATCCGCCGAAAATGAGAATACCTGTAGCATATTTTGGTTTGCTGGGAAGAAAAGACTCCAGAAAAGAACCTGAACCACAGTTCGCAACAAAAATCCTTGAAAAAGAGGGATTTAAACCAGACTTAATATACGTAACAACGTCGCCGGAAGCTCTAAACGACTGGAAAAACCTGAAGCTTCCATACCAATGGATACTGTGCTATGAAGATGAAATAGCAAACGTTGATGAAGTGAAAAGAAAGGTGCTTCCACAGCTCGAAAGCCTACTTCGAAACTACTTAGTAATCATGGACTGCACATCAGCAACCAAACCGGCCACAATAGCCTACTATGAACTGGCTCAGACCTACCTCATACCGCTGATCTACATATATGAGGAGACAAAGGAACTAAAATGGCTAATATCAAAAGAAACAATAGAAAAGAAACTTATGGCTCCCTAAGAAGGGGTTGTAGGGTTAAGTTTGGGCAAGTATTTGCATTATGTGGCAAAATTTTATATACTTTATGTTTATATCTTTTGTTTATGGGGCGTTCTAATAGAAGTAGGTATGACATTATTGCAGATATTCTTGAAGCCGCTATGGATGGTGCCCGTAAAACCCGTATAATGCATATAGCCAACGTAAATTATCATAGTTTTCGCAGATATTTTCGCATTCTTCTCGATGAGGGCTTGATCACTGAAATCAGGGATATTGGCGGAGGCGCCCTATATAAGACTACTGAGGCGGGTATCGAACATTTAAAAATGTTTAGGCGTCTGTCTAGGCGCTTAAATTTTTCCCGGGAAGGTTGAGGCGGATCTAATT
>CAYNMB010000145.1:0-1694 GCA_964398235.1 uncultured Candidatus Bathyarchaeia archaeon
TTTTATCTCCTAGATTTTCCCCACTATGCTGAAGAGAGAGGGCTAAGTTCTATTTGTAGATTTTAATACATTAATTATTTCCAATTTTTCTGAAAATTCCCTTCAAAAATAACTAGGTTTTAAACCTTCGATTCATTGAAAATTTATTATAAAAAAGGAGGGTAAAAGTAGCATACGATTTTTATTGATTCTTTAAGAGATTTTCCAGTTTTATTGGAATTATGTTTTTTGGTATTTTAACCTTCACCGTCTTCTTTGGATTAACTATCTGTGCTATTCCAAGATCTGATGTGAGACTCAATAATTCTAATGCGTCACGATCACTTATGCCTAAAGCTTTCTTGAGAATTATTTTCGCCGCATTTAAGGCTTCGTCTACGGCTTTGTCAATGGTTTCCGAAGAGGCTAAAACAATCAGATCGCTTTCAGTTTCCACTAAGACTTTATTTAAAACATATCCTTCATGGAGCTTCACTTTCACCTTAATCTCCGCCGGAACCTCCAAGCCTTGACCTGAAACCTCACCGTCACCTTGAGCTGCATGAACATCACCCATCGCCAATAATGCGCCCTCAACCCCTATTGGAAGAAAAACCTTTGAGCCAATAGTTATATCCGGAGTATCTAGGTTTCCGCCATAATCCCCTAGATCCTTTGTTGTTATTTCTCCTTGAGGAGGAGCCACGCCGATAACCCCTATAACAGGCTTCACGGGAATTCTAATAGAACCCATCTCTATGAAACCGTTCACTATTTTAAGCACTTTTCTACCTATATGACCCCTATCCCCAACCTTCACATCCAATATATCTACTTCAAGAGTTTGTCCGGGTAAAGCCCCCTCAATCCAAACCGGACCAGTGGCAGGATTAACTCTACTTCTATCAATTGCCTCAAGATTTAGGGGTTCCTCTGCATATAGATTTAATTGTCCATCAGTGGCGTCTCTAACCTCGAATAAAATTATGCTGTTTGGCTTAACTTTTAAGGCTGGTCTATGCTTCGCGGAAAAACTAAAGATTCTAAAATTGGATGGAAGCCTCATAACCAATGCTCTCAATCCTCGAATAGATGGGGGTCAAAGTCATATAAAGAATTTTTACAATATGGAGCTTCCGCAAAACCTTTTTGATGCAAATTCATGAAGGGTTGGCAATAGTTGAAGAAGTTAAGTAGACTTTTATATAATTTGTTTAAGATTAGCAAATGAGTGAAAAATATGGAAAGTTTAAAGATAGAATATCTCACGGAAGATAAATTAATTGTTAAGAGCAAATATTGGGAAGTTGTCCATGAAGCCAATAAAGGCGGATGCATAAGTAGCATACGATTTTACAATGGAACAAATCAGAACATTCTCTTAAAGCCTGTTACATCATACATGGGGCCATTTCAGGACGTATTAAATCGAGATGCAAAAATAAAAGCAACAAATGAAGGTCGCCGGATTATCGTGAATGTTGCTGGCGAGCTCAAAACTTTAAATAACTCAATAAAATCTGGGATCGCATATAACTATTCCTACAAATATCATGAAGGATATGTTAAGGTAACTGAAAGTTTTCATTTAGAGAAGGGATTGGGTGGAATAAGAGGAATAGGAATAGGCTGCATGGAGATCACTCCAGAAATGACGTATTTTGCAGCAAGAGAATCCCCTATCAGTGCGCAGGACAGAATTCCACGAGGAGAAA
>CAYNMB010000146.1:0-1692 GCA_964398235.1 uncultured Candidatus Bathyarchaeia archaeon
GTTTCCGCCGATGTTTGAGTATTCTGCGAATTTTGCTGGAAACTGTGAAATCTTGTTCCATTCGCTTTCTAGGTCGCTGAGCTCGTAGGTTGCCCAGCCTATGAAGCCGTTCGCCTTTTTCCGCCCCATTAAAGCTAGGCATGTTTTTAGCTTGTGTTGGGAAACCCATATGTTCTCTAGGAGCCACTCTCTATATTTTAGGGCTTCTTCTTTGCTGAATTTCCTGAAATCCGAGAACATGTTCCATAGGCGCATGAGGCTTGGGAAAACCTTGAGGTGGTCGGGGAATAGGTAGTGGTAATTGCTTCCTAAGATTGTGAGGTAGGTTGGCGTTTTGAAGATTAATCTAAATGCTTTAGCCGGTTTCCTAATGCTGTTCCATAAATCCTCGTAGCTTTCATTCTTTACGGTTAGGGAGGAAACCTTAAACGTAACATCATAGATTAAAACCTCCCTGCTCTCGTAAAAGTATCTTAGAAACTTGCCGGCTAAGTCCTCCCGCAGAAACCTGAACCAAACTCTCACGAGCATGCCATATCCTACACACTTAAGCTCTATTCCGCAATTAGCCGAGAAAATAGCTTCGCCCCAAATGTTAGTTAGCGGCGATCGGGAAATCATAATCAGCTTATTCGCAATGGGTGCAGTGGGAACCTGTTAATGATCCAGTTACTAGAATCAGCTTATTCCTTGGATCAAAAGGCTTCACATTCGGATCTAATTCTTCAAGCATGATTTTAGAGGCGATCCCCAAACAGTCGATTAAACTTCTAACAAGAGAAAAGTTCAAAGGTTCCTCGCTGATTTTTTCGTTGGAGAAAGCAACCCTAAGAATCTTATCAGCATATCCACCAATCATAAATGTTCTTCCTTATGAAAAAACTTTGGAACAATTACAAATTTCAGGCTTAAATATTTATCTAGTTTCTAAAAAATGGAGATTTCAATTAAATAAATGAGCATTTTAGAATTTAATTTTCAGAGTTTTTATCTCATTATGTGAAAGAGATATGCTAGAGAGATCCTTAATCTCGCATATCTCTTTCTCGAGCATGTCTGTTTCATAAATCTCTTTTGGTTTCCATAGAATTTTAATCTCCGCGTTCACGTCATTTCCATGCGCTTCGTAAAATCTCAGGATTATACCTTCATTGTCTTCAGACATTTTAAGGGCCGTCACTATAACATTTTCTGGATTTGCTTCGAGAAATGAGAAGTTTTGTGGTAATTCTCCTTCATGTTCCTTCTCAATTTTGGCGATCAGCGGATAATTAAACTCATAGGCTCTCCTCACTGTTTGGGCTAGTCTCCAACAGCCTTTGTGGGGATATAATGCAAAACTAAATTCATGTAAACCTTGATCCGTTATTTCCCTTTCACGGATAAAGTTTTTTAATCTTTTAGCTTCCCCCCATTTTGGCGGATAGCTCGGGCTTCTAAGCAACGACATTCTTACAATATTGTTGGCCTGATCGTATCCATATTTAGAGTCATTTAATATAGACAAACCACATTTGCCATCTTCAGAAGTGTAATCTATCCACTTTTGGCATGAAACCTCATATTTTGCTCTTTCGTAGAGCGTTGCCTCTGGAGATAATGGATTTCTACGTTTAATATATCCATATGGTATTTCGCATGTTGTATAATCGCTATGGAAACTTAATGGAATAGCTAATTTAGCCATTCTGT
>CAYNMB010000147.1:0-1656 GCA_964398235.1 uncultured Candidatus Bathyarchaeia archaeon
TTTATCCATAAGAGTGAAGCGGTTCCGCCAACGAGGTTGCCTAGCGACATTGCTATCCATGCGCCAAAGGAGCCGATTCCAAGATTGAATGCAAGCATGTATCCTAAGCCAACTCTGATTACCCACAGTCTGATTATTCCGATTGCTGTTGGAAAGGTTGTGTGACCTGAGCCTCTTCCAGTTGATATTCCAAGAATGAATAGACCGAAGAATGGTAGGGTTGGCAGTAGGATTTGGAGGAAAAAGTCTGTTTCAGCTAGGATTTTTGGGTTATCTGCAAATATATCGGCTAGCTTTGCTCTAAATGGATATACTAGTAGGACGCCGACCGCGATTAAAGCGGCTATTAGAAGGGCTGACTTATATGCCGATTCTCTGGCTCTCTCCTCTTTTCCGGCGCCCATATTTTGCCCAACCATTATTGATACCGCTCCGCCTAGACCCCACAGAACCGAGTCCACAATGTTCACTATGACAAAACCTATTGAGTATGCTGTGGCAACTTCAACTCCAAACTGATTTATAATCCATTGCTGAAAGACAAAGGCGAAGCCATTCGCTACACCGAGCATAACTATAGGTGAACCTATACGGAAAACTAAGGTAATCCAATCAAGACTTAGATCTCTAGTGAAGAATATTTTAAACTCCGGGTAATTTTTTCTTAAAATGTAAGCCAATGCGCCTATTGATATCATCTTCCCAATAACATCCGTAAGAGCTGCGCCCACAACCCCAAGCTTTGGAAAGGGACCTAAACCAAGAATGAAAAATGGATCCAGCAGTATGTTTAAGCTAACGGCAATACTGTTGATTATTGCCGGTCTTTTTGTGTCTCCCACGCTCTGAAGTAGGGTTGCGAATATAAAGGAGATATAGCTGAGAAAAATGTCAAATGATATTATGCTAGAGAAATTCACTACATCCTCAAGGATTTCAGGAGGAGTTGATATGAGGAGGGCAAAAATTGGCTTTCTCAGCAATAAAAGTGTTATGCATAAAGTGGAGCCTATGAGAAATGAGAGAGTGAAAAATCTGGATGCTGAGAGACTAGCCTCCTTATAGGCTTTGCTTCCAATATACTGGGAAACAATGCTTAGGCAAGCGGCAGTCAAAGCGCGTAGAAACGCGTTGAAGAGCATCATCACAGGCCATATTTGTCTCGGGATAGCCACGGCGATTTCGCTATATAGGCTCAGCCAATATGAGTCTGCAACATTATAGGCTACAAATGCGAGCTGACTTATAAGTGGAGGAACACCCAGCCATAGGAGTGTACGGATGATTGGGCCGTCAACTATTTTATCCCTATACTTTCCCAGAGACCATTTGTCCAAAGTCTCCGCCAAAACCTCCCCTTTTAGAGTTAGAGTATATATGCAGTATCCTCTAAAAGGTTTTCTTAAAAATCTATGATAGCCCTTCGGCTGTTATGGGTGTGTAATCCCCTTACTGAATGCATGAGGGGTTGAAACTTGTTTTGCACCAGATGTTTTATACCTAGTTGCCTAGGAATATTATTTATCTGGATTTGGTGATAAAACATGAGTCTATCTGGCGAGATAGTTGTTATGGGAAGGTTTGATGGCGGCAATCCTCAATGCAGTTCTGACATCGTGAAGGTTGATGACCTCACTTTCAGAATATATCCCTATA
>CAYNMB010000148.1:0-1644 GCA_964398235.1 uncultured Candidatus Bathyarchaeia archaeon
TTTATATCGCATTTTCTATAGGCGCAAACGATGAAACCATGGCTCCTTTAGCCGGAAGCCGCTTCATCAGAGTCAGCGCAGCCGCCCTCCTAGGCAGCATCATGGCTTTTTTAGGCGCAGTCTTCCTAGGATATAAAGTTGAGGAAACCATAGGAAAAAAGCTCTTAATGGGACCCATCACCGCCACAGACGTTTTAATCATAGTGTTTTCTATAGCAACATGGTTGACCATAGCATCTTGGTGGGGATGGCCAGTATCAACCACCCACAGCGTAGTTGGCGCCGCAATAGGACTAGGATTAATAAAATGGGGAGTAGGCGGAATAGCCTGGGGAAATATGGGCAGAATAATAGGGGCATGGGTGGCATCGCCGTTAATTGGATTACTCTCCACTCTAATATTAGATAAAGTTATAAAACGCTTCTTATATAGGCAAATTAATGGTCTAAGGCAACAGATAGAGCTGTCACGTAAAGCCGCTTTCCTCCTACTCGCATGGACATCCCTCACGGCTTTTTCAAGAGGAGCTAACGACATCGGTAATGCAACGGCATTTCTCAGCGCCGCCGTATCTCAAGACCCGCTGCTCATTAGAATTATCGTTGGCATAGGATGGATATTCGGCCTTACAATACTTGGGAGGAGAGTCATAAAATCCGTTGGATTAAATCTTGTAAACCTCGATCCAATGACTGCTTTGGTCGCCCAAATAAGCGTTGCTTTGACAATGTTCATCGGAACCCTTATGGGCTTACCTCTATCAGGAACCCACGTGCTTGTTGGAGCAATTACTGGTTTAGGATTGGCGGAGGGAACATGGATAAACATTAAGGGCTTAAAGGAAATCTTCTACACATGGATAGCGACTTTTATCACCGCAGCTGGCATAAGCGCTGCTACATATTTCATTCTCGCAGCTCTTTAATGGAACGTGCTTAATATAGCGATTCTAAGCGAGTCAGCGGTATTTTCGCAGCAATCTGCCATATTCTCCAACGCCTTAGCCAGTTCAATTATAAGCAATTGAGTTTGACAGCTCACATTTGAGACATACAGTATTTTAAGCGTATCCACAAAGATCACATCTATTTCCTTCTCGATTTCCTCAACCTGAAAGCACATATCCAGAGCTTTCCTATAATTTGTGTTAATCAAAAGTATCAAATCACTTAAGGTGCGAACACACGTCTTAACTCTTTCAGCAAAAACCAAAAACATTTTTCTAAGTTCATCGGTAAATTCTTCCGTCGGCGTTATTTCTAGAATCCTGCCAGCATCCTTAGACCAATCGGCAACCATGTCGAGCTCCTCAATAACTCTTATCAAGTCTCCCTTACTCAAGGGCGGTAATAAGCCCTTAGCAAGCTCCCTAGTTATCTCCCGTCTTACACTATCCGCTTCCTCTTCATACCTATACAATTCCTTGATATGGAAATCTGCGTTTTCCTCACCCTCAAACATCTTGGCTTCAACCGCCTTAAATAATTCATCCGATGCTGAAACACATAACTTAATATGCTTTTCAATAAGCTCTAGAACCCTAACCTCAGGAGGCTTTCTCCGCCTGATCTTCAGAAATTTCATCCAAGCAAAACCTCCCCTCTTCCATTCCCCTAGAATCTAGATTTCATTATTGTTAACCC
>CAYNMB010000149.1:0-1619 GCA_964398235.1 uncultured Candidatus Bathyarchaeia archaeon
CCATGCTCTTTTATCTTCCTCATTCCATAGGCACCATCCCTCCCCATGCCTGTCAGGAGGACGCCAATAGCCCTAGATCTATAAGACCTAGCGACTGATGTCATCGTTGGATCAACTGCGGGTCTAACACCATGGATAGGTGGAGTTCTATCCAATATTATCCGCCCAGTTTTAGATACGGTCATATGGAAGCCTCCTGGGGCTATTAACGCCAATTCCTTCGAGATGTAGTCGCCTTCTTCAGCCTCCTTGACCCTGAATTTACATAGCCTATCCAACCTTTCAGCGAACAATCTTGTGAAGCCTTCAGGCATATGTTGCACAATTAGGATAGGAGGAATGCTCTGAGGAAGACTTGCTAAAATATATGTTAAAGCTTGGGGGCCTCCGGTGGAAGCGCCCATAGCCACAACGTTATCAGCTAGCTCGCATGGCTCTATATTTATGGACTTAATTTTTAGCTTAGAAAGATTCGCTGAAGCCGCCATTTTAATTTTGGAGATTATTTCATCCTTGATTGTGTGCAAGTCTAAGGATATGTTTCCAGATGGTTTAGAAATGTAGTCAACCGCCCCATACTCTAGGGCTTTTAGGGTATATATTGCTCCTTCCTTAGTTAGAGCGCTTAACATTATTACTGGTTTGGGTTTTCTCTTCATGATCTGCTTGAGAACTGAAAGACCGTCCATCCGCGGCATTTCAATATCGAGGGTTATAACATCTGGTTCCAAATAATCTAACTTGCTTAGAGCTTCTTCTCCGTCCCTAGCTGTGTCAATTACTTGGAGCTGAGGGTCAGAGTTGATGATGTCGGAAATCACATTTCGCATGAAAATTGAGTCTTCAACGACAAATACCTTTATTCGTTTCAATCTCTATTCCTCAAAAAAAGAAAAATGAGGAATTTAAGTCGGGATCTCTAATTGCATTCCTTGCATTGGTTGCTCCTTAAGAGAACTCGCCTCTTTAGTCTCCGTTTTTTCAGTCGCCCTCCTTGATATCGCCTTCTCTAAATCTAATAGCACTATTAGGTTTTCACCATGCTTGGCTACGCCTAAAACGCACTCTGACTCCGCTGTTGAAATAATCTCGGGCGCGCGCTCAATATTGTCCTGCGGTATAGCTGCCACCTCCATGACGGAGTCGACGACCACGCCGACCACTTTTTTGTCTTTGCCCTGCACGACAATCATTATCTTGTTCTTTTCTTCCTTCTCTTTCACCTCCTCTATTCCAAATCTTTTACGCAGATTTATGACTGGAATTACTTCGCCTCGCAGATTTGTTACACCTTCAATGTAGACTGGAGCGTAGGGAACCGGCGTTATATCTCGAACTTCCCTGATTTCTCTAACTTGATTCACATCAGCTCCATAGAGAACACCGTTGAGACTGAAGAGGACTACTTGTTTACTATCACTAGCCACTATTCACCCCTCCAATCATCTAGATAGGCTTTCAAGGATTTCCTGAAGCTTTTCAGCTTCTGCCAGTATCCCGTTTAATCTAGCCTCCGCCTGCGCTGTCTCATCCATTATTCTCTTTGATATGGTTGCCATTTCCTCTGCCGCGGCTGATTGCTCCTCAACTCCCGCGGAGGCTTCCTCAGCTGCGGAGGC
>CAYNMB010000150.1:0-1606 GCA_964398235.1 uncultured Candidatus Bathyarchaeia archaeon
CCCATTGGGGAGGCTTATCCGGATGCACGTTTGAGGAAGCCATAAGCTGGGGAAAGGAAAGCAGGGAAGGAATGAATGTCCAATGCTACTGTGACGCAACCATAGCTCTCCCAATAATTGCCCACGCATTAGCCGAGAAAGTTGAAGAGAGAAAAAATCCGCCGGATCTCTCTTGGTTATTCGAAAATCTGAGATAGCATGCCACCTCTAATAAATGGAGGTGAAGACCTCCCTTACTTCCCGTTTTATCATTAAGATGAAGTGTTGCCCTTTAGAAGGCTAAGTTTTCGATCCATAACACGAAAAGTTCAATTTTATGAAGTCTCCCGGATTTCTTTCATGAAAAGCCATTACTCACTAGGGTTATAGTGGTGTTTAACGGGTTGAATGGATTGAAAATATGTCTAAAATTTGGGGAAGACTCTTCTTCATAAAAGGGGAAGCCGCCTTAAAGGACATGCTTATTGGCTAAACTTAAAAAATTGGAGAGGATGAAAAGGGGATTTTAAGCCGTGATAGCGTATAATTTCATATCTAATGCATCTTTCACGGGTTTTCCAGCAAAGAAGTCTAGGAGGGATCTGATAACGGTTTTTCCTATCATGTGATAGCCGTAGTACCCTCTTCCAGCTATGTGGGGGGTTATATAGACATTCTTTAGGTTTCTGAAAGGACTGTCTGGTGGCAGAGGCTCCGGTTCGGTGACGTCGAGAGCCGCTATTATTCGCCCTTTTCTACACTCCTCTAAAAGGGCGGCGTGATCTATTATCCTACCCCTAGCAGTGTTTATTAAAACGGCTCCATCCTTCATACGCTTCAGCTGCTCACTACCAATCATATGATAGGTTTCTTCCGTAATCGGCGCATGAATACTTACAATATCCGATTTCTCAAAAATTTCATTCAAGGAAACTTTCTTGACACCTAGTTGTTTTGCATCATCCTCTGTGAGATAGGGGTCATAGACCAAAATTTTAACCTCTCTGAACGATTTCAGAAGCCTTATAACCTCCCTACCAACCGTGCTTGCCCCAACTATTCCAACAACAGCTCCAGAAAGAAATTGCCCATTGTTGGGAATTTCCTTATCTCTCCACACGCCTTTCTCCCTATAGGCATTTATATGGTCAACCCATCTTCTAGAAGCCATTATCATTAAACCTATCGTGGCTTCAGCAACATTATATGCTATAGCTCTTCTGCAGTTCACAACACATATTCCACGCGGCATCACATATTTCTCGACGATCTCTTTAGATAATATGCGTCTAACAGATCCAGCCGAATGAACAATAATCTTAAGTTTGTCAGCATTCTCAAAAAATTTCTCTGTTAATCTTGGGCTCTTCCAGCCAGTTACAACGCCATCCATCCCCCTCACTAACTCGGCAGCCTCCTCCGAAGTTAACTCCCGACCCTTAGTATTGACTGTTACATCAAAGGTTTTAAGAAAACTTTCAAAATCCTCCTTTGTGAAGACTCTTCTAGTATGAGTTTCCGAAGGGATATAAAGTATTTTCTTCTTCTCCATTTTTCAGCCCTCAGAGAAATCTAAATGGATTCCAATATTTCCCTAACATATTTAATGTCTTTTCTAGTCTGCTCT
>CAYNMB010000151.1:0-1537 GCA_964398235.1 uncultured Candidatus Bathyarchaeia archaeon
CATTAATTTTTTCTTAACCAGAGCTAGATTAATATGTTGGTGGCGGATATGCCTGTTGTGATAGTTGAAATGTGGGCTGGAAGAACTGAGGAGCAAAAAGCCGCCCTTATAAGGGGGATAACTAAAGCTTTCGAGAAGGTTGGGGTTAAGCCAGAATATGTTACAGTAATAATTCATGACGTACCGAAGGCTAATTGGGGGATCGGTGGCGAACAAGCATCAAAAACTTCTCCCTAACTCTCCATTTATTTTTATGGATCAATTTGGATTATTTTTGGATGTTACTGCTTCAGAATTATCTTTCTGTGGTAGATTGGGGCTAGAAGATAGAGTAGAGTGGTTGCAACCATAAGCCAGAAGGTTTTTGTGAAGTTTGCTGTAAGCGGGATTTCTATTGAAACATTTCCATAGTCTATTGAAAATGTGTATGAGCCTACTACTGGGAAAACTGTGTTTAATAGTATTGAGGGCAAAAGCAAAAACAATATTGCTAATGCCATTAGAAAGAGCAAGAGGATTGCTAGGGGCTTCAGGTAAGCGAATTTCAGCAGTTTCTCCGAGAAGTCCTTATTCGATGCAAAGGAATAAATCAGCATTAAAATAATGCTTTCAAGGAAAAACAGCTGAAATATCAGGTTTATAAACCATAAAATTTTCACCTCAACAAGCGTTCCCAGAATCGTTAATTCATAGTTTAAGGCTGAAGCCTTAAGGCATCCCACATTATCTCCAATAATCAGCTCCCACCAATAATGCTTATAAACTATGGAGGAGATGAGAACAATCGCCGCAAGGATTCCTCCAGCAACTCCAACAGGATTAATTCTCCTCAAAAACCTCATTTCAACCATACTCCTCCAAAGATATGGGTCCAACAGTATAATTTCCATAAAGGATAATGCCTTGAATATTCATTGAAAAATCTAGATCCACATACATTAGATCGGTTGAGTTATGGTAGGCTAGGAAATGCCTCTCCCCCTCATCGGTGTAATTAAAGTCTAGGGCTATAATAACTGATGCCCTAGGCGGAACAATTATCGGTTTTTCAGCTAATGAAATATTTCCAAGAAAAGCTTTATGCTCATGACATAGAACCCTTCCAGAAAAACTGTTCACTTTTAATGAAATGTTGTATGGATTCGTTAAATTAATCATGAGATATATGGTTTTTACGGATGGATCATGGGTATAGCTAACATACTCTAAAATGGGCAACCCGAAAGAACCTAAATCGATTTCAGGAACCAGAAGAGCTGACAAATTGTCACGATAAATCATGAAGGCTGTAAAAAGTGGGCCAATAACCGTTGCCACAGTTAATAGTGTGAGGGCTGTTTTCAAAGCATCCAAGCATCAGACCCCTTAAGCATTGAATGCAAGATACTACAATCTAAAATGCTCCTCTTATATATTTTATGATGGGATGGAAGCAAAGTAATGCTTTTAAGCATGAGTATAAAAGATTAAAAATAAAGTTATGGGGTCGTGGGCTAGCTTGGTCTAGGCTACGAGACTTGGGCTCTCGTGACCCCGG